>NZ_CP108054.1:9587500-9853519 GCF_036173125.1 Streptomyces sp. NBC_00286 | reverse complement strand
GCGCTGGCGCGCTGCATAGAGAGTGGCTCCGCTGACGCTCCGCCAGATTCCCGCGCAAGCGCGGGAATCGAATTCCGCAAGCGGAATTCTGAATGCGTGTCAATTCGCGTAAACGCGAATTGAGGGACTCCCGCAAGCGGGATTCCTGGGGCTGGCAGCAAGGGCGGGTGCATCACGTGCGGGTCTGTGTAGGGCTTGGGATTCCCAGCTACTATCCCTGTAACGGATGTGACGGACCGTCGGACTGACGGACTGACGGGGTGGTGCCGGCCTCGTTGTAGTGACGGGTTCCGCTGCGCTCCACCCTGAACCCCTCCCCCATCGTCTGACTGTCCCAACGTGTTCACCAACGTCCTGTCAGCATACAGGGCAATCGGCCATTCGTGGATGGGATTGAGTCAGGTGTCATCCTCGGGCGCAGAAGTTGGTGTGCGGGTGATGCATCACGAGTCCTGGCTGTGTAGAGTCTGGGATAAGATGCTACACCCTACCGCCGCGCACCTTGCGCCTTGGATTCCATTTCTATTACGCGCTGCATTCCGCGAAAAGGAGAGCACGGGGCATGGCCGTGAAGCTGCGTGATCACCAGATCGAGGCCGTTGCTGCCATTGTGCGGGGTCTTGATGTTCCGCCGGGTGGTATTCCCTGGAATGGTCTTCGTGGGCAGGTGCACGCCGCGTGTGGGACGGGGAAGACGATTATGGCGGCGGCGTCGGCGAGGCGGCTTGTGCCCAGGGGGCGTGTGCTCGTGCTGGTGCCGACGTTGGATCTGCTGGCGCAGACGGTGAGGGCGTGGCACGAGGCCGGCCACAAGGGGCCGGCGGTTGCGGTGTGTTCGCTTCAGGACGATCCGGAGCTGTGGTCGTTGAAGGTGCGCTCCACGACGAACCCGATCCAGTTGGCGCTGTGGCACGGGCAGGGGCCGGTGACCATCTACGCGACGTACGCCAGCCTGGGCGTCCTGGCGGAGGCGTTCGAGGGTGTCTACGGTCAGAAGCTTGATCCAGTAGACCTCGCGGTGGTTGATGAGGCCCACAGGACAAGTGGCTCGATGGGGAAGGCGTGGGCGGACATCCACGACCAGACCGTCATTCCGGCGTATCGGCGGCTGTACCTGACGGCCACACCGCGGATCTGGGAAGAGCGGCTCAACCGGGAGGTTGCTGAGGGGGTGCGGGATCCGCTGCCGCGGAAGATGGCGGCGTCCATGGATGACGAGAAGGTCTTCGGGCCCGTCCTGTACAAGCTCTCGCTCGCGTCGGCCGTGTCGCGCGGGCTACTGGCGCGGTATCAGATCATCGTCCTGGAGCTCCAGGACCCCGTCGTCACGCCCGAGCGGCTGATGGGCGAGGAACGGCACACGGAAGAGGTCCGCGGGCAGCGCCTCGGAGCCCTCCAGGCCGCGCTCCTGCACACGATGGCGCAGCACGGGCTCCAGACCTGCATCACCTTCCACCACCGGACGATAGAGGCACAGGCGTACGCGGAGGGCCTGGAGCGGGTGGCCGCGAAGCTGCACGCCGACCAGCCGGAGATGTACCCGGCTCGGGTCTGGGCGGACTGGCTGTGTGGCGAGCACGTCCCCGAACGTCGGCAAGAAGTCCTGGGCTCGTTCGGGTCCACGGCGCAGCGGGCCGTGCTCTCCAACTGCCGGGTCCTGGGCGAGGGCGTCGACATTCGCGCGGTGGACTCCGTTGCCCTGTTGGACCCCAAGGGGGCGCCGCACGACATCGTCCAGGCCATCGGCCGGGCACTCCGCCAGAAGCCCGGAGAAGGCAAGCTCGCCTCTTTGATCGTGCCGGTGTTTCTCCAGCCCGGAGAGCAGCCCGAGGACATGTTCACCTCAGGCTCCTACCGGCCCCTGGTGAAAGTCCTGGAAGGGCTGCGGGCTCATGATGAAGAGGCCGTCGAGTTGCTGGCGATTCCGCAGGAGCCTCAGAAGGACGTCGCCCAACCGTCCGTGAACATCGGTGTCGCGCCCGCGGAAGGCGAGGATGAATCCCGCCTGCTGCTCCGTTTCGCCGCCCCACGCGACCCGGTGATGGTCGCGGACTGGGTCAGCTTCAACGTGATCGACACCGAACGCCAGGACTGGGCCCGCGCCTGGGCGAAGCTGAAGACATACGTCGAACGGGTCGGGAACGCCCGAGTCCCCTACGGACACCGCGAGGGCGCGACACCACTTGGACAATGGATCGCGGAGCAACGACGCGCCTATACAGCCGGGCAGATGAGCGGCCAACGCGCACGGCGACTCGAACAACTCGGCATGGTCTGGTCCCTGGCAGATGAACGCTTCCAGGAGAACCTGGAAGCCGCTAAGGCCTACTACGACCAGCACTGGACACTCTGCGCTCCCAGGTCCGCAGCGATGCTGGACAGGCCGTTGGGGATGTGGCTCGCGAATTTGCGACGGCCCGGTGCGCTGGACGGACACCCCGAATGGAAGACCGCGCTGGAGGCCGTGGACGAGGACTGGAACCCGGTGTGGCCGGCGGAGTGGCAGCGGCACTACGCCGCGCTGCGCGAGCTGGTGGCCGACGAAGACGGACAGGCCGGTGAGACCGAGGTGCTGCCCGGGTTCACGGTCCACGGCATGGACATCGGGAAGTGGCTGGCCCGGCAGCGCAAGCCGGAGGTCTGGCAGGCCCTTCAGGACGGGCAGCGCGAGCGCCTGGAGCAGCTCGGCATCACGCCGATCGCCCCCAAGCCAGAGACGCCCGCGAAGCCGCCCGCTACGCCCATGAGCGCCTTCGAGCGCGGCGTTGCGGCCCTGGCGCAGTACAAGGCTCGTACGGGCTCGGTGACCGTCCCCAGAACCCATGTAGAGGCGGTCGAGGTCGACGGCCAGGAGCATTCCGTCAAGCTCGGAGTCTGGATCATGAATCTGAAGGGACGCCGCGCGAAGCTCACCGTTGAGAAACTCGCCGCGCTCGCCGCGCTGGGATTGGAATGGGCACGGGAGGGTTAAGAGGTGGGCTAGATTAAGGAGTGGGCTAAGTTTTTGGTTAAGCAGTATCTGGTCCTGACGTGAAGGTGCAGGTAATGGCATCTGAGGAAGAGCTGTTCGCGTCTGTCGACGCTCTGTTGAACGAGGAGCCGCACCTCCCGCCTCCGGCGGAGCGGGCCCGGCTGCGTGAAGCTGCCGGCATCACCCAGGCCCGCCTCGCCACCGCGTTGAAGACGACGACCCAGTCGGTGAAGAACTGGGAGAACGGCCGCTCGGAGCCGAAGTCACCGCGGCTGGATGCCTACCAGCGGCTGCTGAACGGGTGGGCGGCGAAGTATCCGGCCCCCGGTGCCGTCTCGGCAGCCGCGCCGGTGCCAGCGGCGTCTAGTGAAACGGCCGCGTCCGAGGTGAAGACGGCAGACGCCCCGCAGGCTCCCACCGTTCCAGCCACCGGGCCGGCCCGTCCCGCCACCCCGTCGGCCGCGGCATCGCGCCGTCCGGCCTCGAAGAAAGCGGCTCAGCCCGCAGCTGATCCGCGGTTCCCGCATGGTCCGCTCGCGGTGCTGGACGGTGACGGGTCCGCGTACGGCGTCGACGGGATCGTGCTCGACTGCCCGGCGACAAGCGTGGTGGAGCTGGTGGAGTGGACGCTGCGCGAGTCCGGGCTCGGTGCGCCGCGTCTGCACCGCAACGGCAAGGACAGCGACCCGCTGATCGTGCTCACCGCCGCGGCCGCCGTGAAGCTCGGACTGCCCGAGCGCCTGGAGGGCCACGAGCAGCGCCGCTCCCTGCGCTTGCCCGAGGATCACCCGGTGGTCAAGCAGGTGGTGAAGGCGAAGTGGCGGCTCACGCAGCGCGGGTTCGGGCCGTGGGCAAGGATCTACCGCAAGGTCCAGGGGCGTGAGCGGCAGTGCGTGCAGCTGGCGGTCCTGTCGTGGGACGCGCTCGATGAGCGGTCCTGGCCCGGCGTGAGCGAGATGGAGCCGGCCGACGTCGCCCGCGTCCTGGGCATCTATGCCCAGCGGGTCATCACCCCGCGCGGCTCGACGGCCGTGTCCGGGCTGGAGCTGATGACGGCGCTGCGCCCGCCCACCCGCGCGGTGCAGGACCCGCAGACGGGGAACTGGGTGCCCGGCCACAACCCCGGCTCGCTGGGCACAGAGCCGATGGACCCGGCCCCGCCGGAGGCCACCGCCGAACACCCCGTCGTCGTCAACAGCGGCTGGAGCGGCGGGTTCCTGAACGAGGAGGCGTACCAGTGGGTGCGGCCGGTGGACCTGCTCACCGATGACGAGTGTGTGCTGCCCTTCGCCGTCGGCCTGGATCTGAACACGGCGTTCCTCGCGGCCGCGGCCCGCCTGGTCGTCGGGCTGTCGGAGCCAGACCACTTCCGCGCCCCGGCCTTCAACCCGAAGATCCCCGGGAGCTGGCTGGTGGATCTGTCCCACGTCGAGGTGGACCCGCGCCTGCCCTCGCCGTTCACACCGGACGGCACCCGGCCGACGGGACCGGCCTGGTACCAGACGCACACCGTCGCCTACGCCCAGGAACTCGGCTACAACGTCCAGCCCCTCGAGGGGTACCTGCGCCGCGAGACCGGCGCCTACCTCGACCCGTGGCACGACCGGCTCAAGACCGCCTACGTCGACACCCTCGCCGACCTCGGCGTCACCCGAGACCTGAGCGACGCGAAGTTCCTGGCGGCGATGGAACGGCACAAGGACGCCGCCCCGGCGATGGCCGCCGTCCTCGCGGCCATCAAGGCGACCGTCAAGGGCGGCATCGGCAAGCTCCGCGAGCGCCCCCAGGGCAAGAAGTACAAGGAGGGCGAGCGGTGGCCGGCCCTCCAGCGCCCCACCTGGCGCCCCGACATCCGCGCCGCCGTCATCAGCAAGGCCCGCATCAACATGCACCGCAAACTGCGCAACATGGCCACCATGACGGGCCTGTATCCGCTCGCCGTGCTCTCCGACTGCGTCGTCTACCCCTCCCCGGGCGACAGCCCGCTCGACTTCCTCCCCTACGCCGCCAGCGGCAAGCCCCAGCCCGGCGGGTTCCGCCTCGGGCCGACGCCGGGCCTGGCGAAGCTCGAGGGCGTCCAGTCGATGCTGTGGGCGGTCGACCTCATGGAACAGGGCCACAACCCCGCCCGCCACATCAAGGGCGGCGACGCCGTCCTGGACGAAGGCGAGTAGGCGCTGTGGGAGAGATCGAGGACGCCATCGAGCGGGCCAACCGGGAGAGCTTCACCCGCCAGCCGCCCAAGACCCTCAAAGGGCAGATCGGCTACCTGATCCGGCAGTTGGGCAGCGCGAAGGCCGTCGCACGCGAGATCGGGGTCACCGCCGACTCCGTCAACCGCTACCGGCGCGGCGCCCGCAAGCACGCCCGCCCCGACGTAGCCGCGAAGATCGACGACGCGGTACGGGCCCGCTGGCAGCCCCAGGTCCGCAAACGCCGACAGAAACAGGCCGCCACCACCGGCGGGATCACCGTAGAGACGAGGGCCCGGTTCGGGTACACCGCACCGGTCGGCACGACCGACGACGGACGCTTCCGCCGCCTGACCGTGCACCTGCCCCCGGCGTACGCACAGCGCCTCTTCGACGCCCGCAACACCGGCGCCGGCGACCAGCAGATGCGCCAGATCATCGCCGAAGGACTCAAGGAGATCTACTTCCAGGACGGCGGCAGCCGCGCTCTGGGACTCTCCGACGTCACCCTCAACGACATCGACTACCTCGACCTCGACTACTGATCTTTCATCTTCGCGTCCGAGGCTGCCTCGGTGCGGCTTCCGCAGTGGATGGCATCGGGTCGATCGAACTGAGACCGGCCTGCGCCTGCCGAAGGCGTCTGTGCCCTTACCCGCCTCCGAACCTGACCGGCAGACTGCGCTCATGCAGCTGCCCGCCGAAGCCGTTACCGCCACCGTGCTGATCGAGGTCGTACGGATCTCCGCCCTCCCCACCAGGCGGGACGTCCCGTACCCCGGCACCGCGGTTGCTCACTGGGCCGGGAGCGAGGCCGACGCCGCCCTGGCCTTGATCGAGAGCCTGCCCGGCAGTGAACAGCACCGCTGCGGCTTCTCGCCGGGCTGGAGCGTCCGGGCATACGATGACTCTCTCGATCTGGCGTTGTTCGAGGCGGCGTTCTGCTTCACCTGCCACGAGGTCCGCATGCAGGGAACGGCGGTGCCGCCCGCTCTGGCCACGCAGTTCTTCGACCCGGGCGCCCTGTCGGCCCGGACCCTGCTGTCTCTCTTCCGCAAGGAAGCTCCGTAGCCGACCGACTGGATGAGCGTCACGACAGAGGCCCAGGGCGCCTCCGTGCAGCCCGCCGGCCGCGTCATACGTCCCGCTCGTCAGCCGGATCGCCGCCGGTGGCCCGATCCTCGCCAAGGAATCGGTCGAGGACGTGTTCCCCCTCCCCCGCCAACTCGTCGGCGACGGTGAGCTGTTTGTGCTGAAGGTCGTCGGTGACTCGATGATCGAGGCCGCGATCTGCGACGGAGACTGGGTCACCGTCCGCCGCCAGCCCGTCGCGGAGAACGGCGACATCGTCGCCGCCACGCTCGACGGCGAGGCCACCGTCAAGCGCTTCAAGCGTGAGGACGGCCATGTCTGGCTCCTCCCGCACAACTCGGCGTACGAGCCGATCCCCGGCGACGACGCGACGGGGTGGCGGTACTACGGCGCGTCTAACAGCCGCGGCGGGCCAGTGGTGCGGGCGGGCTGAGCCGGGCCTGGGTTATAGCGGATCGACGGTGAGAAGGCGCTGGTCGAGGTCCAGGTGGATGATGCCGCCGTTCTGCTCGCGCAGCTGGCGCCATGCGGTGTAGCCGGTGAGGATGGCGTGCTCCCAGTCGGCGGCGCGGCAGATGCTGACTTCGAGGTGGGCGGTCATGTGGCCGATGGTGGTGAGTAGTTCGTTGTCGATGTGCTTGATGTCGTCGAAGTAGCGGTGGCGGGCGGCGTAGGAGAAGACGAGGGCGGAAATGCCTTCTTCGATGGCAATGGCGCGGCCGCCGTCTTCGGCTTCGTCGGTGTGGGGGCTGCTTTTTCGTTTGCGGCCGAGGAGGAAGCGGGTGACGGGGGACCAGCCGAGGACGGCGGCGTGGGCGAGGTGGAAGGCGTCGTGGAAGCGGTAGTCGTCTTCGATGTGGGAGGCGCTGGTGAGGGGATCGCCAGCGGGGGTGCCGTCTTCGCGGGTGAGGACGATGACGGTACTGCCGTCGTCTCGGGTGGTGGGGGTGAAGGTGAGGGTGGTCTGGCGCGGGAGGCGTTCGTGGTCGGGGAAGTGGTCGTCGAAGCGTGTGTGTTCGGTGTCGGGGGTGGTGCGCCAGCGGTCTTTGGTCTTTTCCAGGCTGGCGGTGGCGATGTCGTCGAGGTCGAGGTCGAAGCGGTGGGCGAGGGCGGCTATGTACCACAGAACGTCGCCGAGTTCTTCGCGTAACTGATGCTTGCCCTGCTCATGGGCGGGCCCGTCGCGCAGGTGTTTCTTGTAGGCGGTGGTGAGGGAGCCGACTTCGCCGGCGAGGCCGAGTAGGGGGATGAGGACGGGGTCGGTGTCCTCGGTGGGGGGTTGGAGGGTTTTGACGGCGGCCTGCTGGTAGCGCTGGAAGTCCACGCCTCACTCCTTGTCTGATCTTGGGACATGTCTGTCGGATTACTCGACGTTGTCGTATCGTAGGACACCGACGTTGGAAATGCAGACGATTGGGAGGAATGCTGAGCACCGTCACACCGGGCATCGACGACATCGTCTCGGTCGTCATCGAGTTCCTGGCCGAACTGCAGGAGAAGCCCGCACCCGAGGTGAGGGCCGAACTCGAGGACGGCGGAGCGGAGTTGCCGGTCGACTCGCTCCTGATCGTGGAGATCCTCACGCGCATTGAGGAGCGCTACTCCATCGCCATTCCTGCCGACCGCCAGTCGGCCGAGGCCACCCGGTCCGTGCAGGCGTTCGCCCGCGCGGTACGGGAAGCCATCATCGAAAGGCAGCAATCGTGACCCCTCCACCCTCCGACGCCCGAGCCCGCGATCCCGAACTCACCCGGCTCGGCGAACGGCTGAAGAAGACCCGCGACTACCTCAACATGTCGCAACAGTTCGTCTCCGACAACACCGGCATCCCCCGTTCGGCGATCAGCGACATCGAGCGCGGCGAGCGGCGTGTGGACAGCCTGGAGCTGAAGAAGCTCGCCCGCCTGTACCGGCAGCCGGTCGCCTACTTCCTTGCCGAGGAAGAGGATGCGGACGCCGGCGAGTACGCCCTGGCTGGACTGCCGCGCGCACTGGCCCAGTTGACCGACGGCGACCAGAAGACGGTGATGGAGTTCGCCGAGTACCTCTCGCTGCGGCGGGCGGCCGAGAAGGAGCAGGAAGACTCCGCAGAACAGGACAGCCAGCAGTGAACTGGGCGGTGGCGCACCGCATCGCCGGGATCGCGGCTGCCCAGGCCCACCGTGATCTGGGCATCGACCGCACCCGTTACGTACCCGTCCACCAGGCATTGAAGAGAGCCGAAGTAGTCGGCATGGCGCAGCCGATGCCACGCCTGTTCGGCGTCTACCTCTCCCCCGCCGACAACGGGCCGGCCGTGCTGCTCAACGCCAATCTGAACATCGTCACGCAGCGGCACACCGCGGCCCACGAGCTCGGGCACCACCAGTTGCGGCACCGTACGGCGGCCGACGACGACCTCAGCCCGGCGCTGCGGTGGGGCAACGGCAGCTGGCCGGACGAGGAGAAGACCGCGGAGGCGTTCGCCGCATGGTTCCTCATGCCGCGCCCGGCGGTGCTGGCCGGTCTCGACCGAATCTGCCGGGGACAGCCGACCAGCCCGGAGCATGTGTACCGGCTGGCAAGGGAGCTGGGCACCTCCTACGCGGGCACCGTGCGGCATCTGCAGAACCTTCGTCTGCTGGATGCCGACCGTGCTCGCCAGTGGGCGAAGATCTCCCTGGCCGCACTGCGCAGTTCCCTGGCGGGCGGGGCGGCCCTGTCTGCGGAAGCCCAGGTCCATGTCGTCACCACGTCATCCCATCGGCAGCAAATACACGTCGACGTCGGTGACGTGCTGACCGTCCGCAGCGCCGGAGCTGCGTTCGTCTCGCTGCCAAAGGGCCTGGCCCTCTGCACGGATGTAAAGCAGGCGGCCGTGGTGACCGACGAGCTGGGCGATCCGGTCGTGCTGGAGGTGTCGGCGGCCGACTGGGACGAGCCGGTCCGGCTGACGGTGGTGCGGGACGCGCCCCGCGCCGGTGTGCACGACGTCTGGCCGGACTGACCACTGCCGCACCGGACTCCTTTTTACCCCGTCGACCGTGCCAGGAGGATTCATGATCAGCTTCGATGTCACCGGCCGTGACGTCACCCGCGCCTGGATCGCCGCCTGCAATGCCCTGGACCGCAAGGACAACCCGTCGCGCACCGGCCTGCACACCGTCGTACGCATCACCGACCCCACCACTGACGACACCGGCTTCCGCACGGAACTGGACCGGCTGCGCACCGCCAAACGGCACGAGCCGATCGACACCGTCGCCGGCACCCTCTTCCCGGCCGGCCTCGCGGCCCGAGCCGCCGATCACGCCGACCTCGTGTCCCGCTACCGCGCCATGTACCCGCGGCTGAAGAAGTTCCCGGGCAACGCGCACGGCACCTACTTCGGCCGCCTAGTCGCCTACCCCGGCGCGAAAAAAACCGACATCGACCAGGTCGGCAACATCATCAGCCGGCTGCGCAAGCAGGCCTCGGGCAAAGGGCCGATGACCGCCGCCTATGAAACGGACCTCGCCCACCCCGACGACGGCGACGTACCGGCCGAGCTGCTCGTGCACGCCGCCGACCGCGACAACCTCTACCGCGGCTTCCCCTGCCTGAGCCACGTCTCCTTCCAGCTGGACCGTGACGGCCGAGTGCACGCCGCCGCGCTGTACCGCAGCCACTACATGTTCGAACGGGCCTACGGCAACTACCTAGGCCTGGGCAGGCTGCTCGCCTACATCGCCGACCAGGCCGACCTGACCGTCGGAACCCTGACCGTCGTGGCCGGGCACGCCCACCTGGACGGGCCGATCACCGCCATACGCCCGCTGCTGAGCGACACCCCGCCCCTGGCCGCATAACACCCACCTCAGCAAGGCGCGTTGATCCCCCACTTGGGCGGGAACCAGGCCGGCACCGGTGCCGTCGAGGAGCGGTAGGTCTGCTTGATACGGCTGCGGCCGCTGATCCCTGAGATCTCCGGGTGGGCGACGCGCGCGTACTTGTCGACCTCGCAGAACAAGTTCTGGCAGTCGATCAACTGCAGCGGACGCCCACGCAACCCTGCAAAGTCCAGGCCCAGGCGGGCGAAGTGCTCGTCCTGGGTGTCGGCCATGTACCGGATGACATCGGCCTCGATGCCGTCGGCGGCCACACCGAAGCACTTGCGGATCCCGTCCCTCGCGCCGGGCCCGGCCACGACGAAGTCCATCTCCGAAAACGGCATCTGTGCCGCGTAGTTGAGGTCGATCACGAACTGGTACGCCAGGAACGGACCGATGGCCGGATAGCCCAGCAGGACTTCGTAGGCATCCCGCAGCGTTGACGCCGCCAGGACCTTCTCCGGGGCGCCGGACGTCATCATCATCTCCAGCAGCCGCAGATGATTGCGGTGCTTGCGCTGCTCCCCCAGCTGCGGCGGCGGCACGATGTAGGCGGCCGAGTACAGCCGCTCCCCCGCCGCGAATGCCCGCGACAGCACCCGGTCAAAGACCCGGTGGTCGTACCCGTCCCACCGCACCTCGCCCAGCTCACCGGTCAGCAGCCGCCACGTGGACTCCTTGTTGAAGACCTTGAACAGCAGGGTGCGGAAGAAGACCTCCTCCCACTCCGGCTCGCCGTCGTAGATGACGTCACCGATCAGGACCTGGCTGACCCGGTCCGCGGCCCGGTAGCAGTTGGTGAACCGGTACCGCGACAGGATCGGATCACTCGTCCACGGCCCCCGCCCACCGGACAGCCGCGCCTCGTACACCGCCTGACGTGCCGCAGCAAAACGCCAGTACGTGTCGAAAACGGGAGTCGGGTGCAGTATCCGCCCCGCAATGCGGATCCCGGCCGCAGCAGCAGCCCCCGAGCCCTCCGGCCTCCGGCGTCCTTGCAGCAGCGTCACCATGCACTCAATATATATTTGATACAGGCTAGTTGGCACGGACAAGGGGGAACCGTGGACCTGCTGTGGCAGCAGCCCCGCCGCAACACACTCGTCACCTGGCCCAACGACGTCGACCAGCGCCTGGACATACTCGTGCGGGCCGCAGTCGCCGCCGGCGAACAGGCTTCCCGCTCCCAGATCCTGGCCGCACTCGTCGCCACCGCCGAAGCGAGCCCCGACGCCGTAGCCGATCTCCTCCACGCCTACCGGCGGCTGCCCACCGATGCCCTGGCCGCGGACAACGAACGCCCCGACCTCCCCACCATCCGCACCCCCGGCCCCACGCGCACACAGTGACTCAGCGGGGGCTTTCCGCAGCTGAAGTTGGGCGGTGACCTCTAGCCTTGTTCAGTCGACCCTCGGAACCCAGCCCACCGGAACACGCCGCCGCCTACCGGCGCCTCGCCCAGCGGCCCACACCGTTCACCAAAATCGAGCCCTTCGCCCGTCAAGCCGATATCGCCCGCGGCATTGTCGTCGGACGCCTCCAGTACGACCGCGCCCTGGACTGGACACACGGCAACAAGCTCAAACGCACCATCGAGATCACCCCCACCGGCGACCTCAAAGCCGACTAGCGACCCCCACCATCTGCACCACCCCCTGGCGGGCTCCGTAAGTCGACTCACAGAGCCCGGCAGAAACTGTTGGCTAGCCGCCCCTCACGCGAGTCACTCGCGTCTGTGGGGCGGAGGTCAGTGTGCTCATGCTCGGTGCGGGTTGTTGTGCGTCTGTGCGGGTGTCGCACTCAGGTACTCAAGTACGGCGTCTTCAGGTATCCGCCAGGATCTGCGAAGGGAGATAGCGAGACCGAGGGCCGCCCGAAGCTCTTGCAAGGTGGAGTCGTCGAGTTCATCGCGACGCAGGAGCCACAGTCGAAGGGCAACCCGACGTCGATGCCGCTCCACGAAAGCGCGTCCTCGCCCCATGTCCTCCGGGCCCCCCGGCACCAAGCATTGGCCTGCGATCAACCAAGGGGCAGGCGCGCAAAACTCTTTGCGGACGGCTGGGCTCAACGCAGTGGCGGCCCACCCCCGCGTTCGCGGGGAGGGCCGCCACCTCAACGAGTCGTCTGGCCTTAGCGTGAAGGCCTCATGGAAGCTGATCTACAAATGCGCTCCTGTGTGTGGACGCGTGACGCGCTGTCGTGTCAGCACCGCGGTCCGCCGGTCGTGTGGTCCAAGTGGGTCAGGAAGTCCTCGATCTCGCGGACCAGGTTCTGTGATCCCTCAGGCATTCGGACGCCAGCTTCTCCCAAGGCGGAATCAAGCCTGTCCGCAATGAGAAGAGGTGAGCATGCGAATGCACTCACGAATGAACGGAATGCTTCATCAGCTTGTTCTCTCTCTCGCCCGCAGCATGCCGATAGCTTTTCTTCGTTCTCGGCATCGAGGACATGGAGATAGTCCAATGCATCCTGATCACCCTTGAGAGCTGCTTTTTTCCACCAGCTTCGCGCTTCATCATCCCTGTCCAGGAACTCTAGGATCTCTGCTACGCGACGTGTTTCCTGTGGTGTTGCGGAGTCATCGATTTCCTTTTTCAGGAGAGAGTGCAGTTCACGGCGCACACCGAGTCGATGATTTCCGCTTCCGGGGGTTTCCGGGCAGGGGGCGGGGGCCGGGGGCCAGCCCGAAGGCTGGCCCCCCTCCGCCTGAACAGGGTTCTCGCCGATCCGAGAACCCTTAGAAACTGCCTGCTCAGAGCCTTCGAGCAGCAGCCACAGGGCGAGGAGCCGGATGGCTCCCCGCTCCTCGGGGTGGTGCGTCCAAGCGGACAGGTGCGTCATACGGTTACCTCCTCGCTGTGATCGTTGATGGACTTCTTCAGGTTGTTGGCGGCGGCTTTGATGTAGCGCTTCACCGACTCCTCCTTAATCTGGAGGCGCTGTGCAACCACGTCAGGGCTGAGGTCCTGCAGAATGCACAGGGTGATGACCTCGCGCTGCCGTTCAGGGAGGCTTTCGATGAGTTCGTCGATGCCTTCCTTAATCATTTCGTAGGCGGCTTCGGGGACTCCGATGCCTGATTCCTTTTCGGGCAGTTCATGGACGGGAACCATGACCATCCGCTTGTTTCGGCGGAACTGGTCGATGACCGCCCGCTTCACCGCGGTGCGGCCGTAGGCGGTCAGGGAACCCTGCCCGGCGGTGAGGAAATCCCACCGCCGGTACATGTTCAGGTAGACGTCCTGCACAGCGTCCTGGGCGCTGTGCAAGTCGCCTGCCTGGACCTGGGCCAGTCGGGAGAACGCCTCGATGGTCTCGAGGACGAAGGACTCGAAGTCCGCTCCCGGGACGGCCTCGCTCACGCAGCCTCCCGCGTGGCGATCGCCCGGTGGCCTGCCGGCTCGGCTGCGTCCTTGCGGAACAGCCACGCCGGCCGTCCCTGCTCGAAGCGGGCCGCGGCGCCGCCGTCGGGCAGGGACTGCGCCATCGCAACCATGGTGGCGCGCTGCTCGCGCTCCGCCCGGGTCTCGATGTGCGCCTTCACAAGCATCTCCACGACACCCTTGGCGCGGCGCATCGCGAAGAACAGCAGGACCAGCACGGGAAGTGACACCCCGCCCGCTCCCACCCAGTACGACCAAGTCATCGACCAGGCCTTCCAGTAGTGACGAACTCGTTGACGAGGGCACAGGGCCCTCATCTCTTACACGCCACAGGAGGGCCAGATCCGGATGCCGGACGGCAAGAATTTTTCCCAACTCCCCCTGCCGACCCGCCCCTCACACTGTTTCCCCAGGTCACAGGGTTGACTGGGCTGGAAGATTGATGCAGATGGGAAGGATCCGCGTCGACTCCAGGCCCCCCGGGGGGCGCGCGGGCTGGGCGGGCGTCTGGCGCTCCGAGACGAGCCGGCACCGGGGCGGCCGCTGAGGGGCGCTTTGATCGCGACGGCTCCGGTCGGCAGGGGTGAGGTGGTCTCGATCTGCTGAGCATCCATTGCGAAAACCCCCGCCGGGACGGCGAACACGAGACCGTGCTGGAGTGACCCATTACCCCGGCCTCCTGCGGATCGCTCCCCTGCAGGGAGAGACGACCTCGTCGCTGATCTGCCGCATCGCGAGCCGCTACGGGCTGGAAGCGAAGGTGTTGCGGTCCTGCTGGCACTGGCGCAACTACCAGCCTGGGCACGACGGCGGGGGCGCTCGGGCCGACGCCGAGGTGCTGCTGAACGCGGCCGGACGGCAGGTACTGACAGCCGTGTGCGGTGTCGAGGAGGACGTGTTGGCGCGGGCGTTGCCGTCCTGGGGACAGGAGGGTGCCAAGCTGCCCGACAGGGAGGACGGAGTGCCGGCGGCGGCGTGGCGGATCGGCGGCGCGGTCGCGGGGCCGGTGGCGTTCGGCTGCCGCCTGTGCGCGGCCCGGCGTACGGGGACGGTCGTGCGGGCGGTGCGATACGCGCCCCGGTGGGAGCGGGTGTGTGTCCGGCACGGGAGGTGGCTCCTGGACGCGGACGCCGACCAGCCCCTTGAGCATCTGGACGTGCGGCACCTGCCGGAAGTGACCGCTGCGCAGCGGCGGTGGGCCGGGGTGGCGCGGCGGGCGGTGCGGGCAGGAGCAGAGCCGGGGCGGGTTTTCGCGCTGGCGCACGCGGTGGTGGCCCGCTGGTGGGAGCAGGCCTTCAGCTGGGAGCGGGAGACGATCTGGCCGCGGCGCCTGCACCAGGTCGCGGGCGGCAACGCCGGGACGGACTTGGAGCGGTGGCGGATCGTGGGGCGGGACGCGGTCGTCTTCCCCGAGGTGGTGGCCGTCGCCGACGCGCTGCTGGACCCGGCCATGGCACAGCTGGCATGGCTCGACAGCGGCGCCGGGCGGCCACGGGCGCTGCCCGCCGACGGGATGTTCTGCCGCCGGCTCGGCGAGCGGGTGGACCGGGACTGGCTGGGGCCGCTGGCCGCGACCGACTACGGCGGCCCGCTGACCTCCTGGATGGGCAGCGTCATCCGCATCCGCCGCGGCGCCGGCGGACCGCCCGGATACGACAACGACCCCTGGTGGCTGCGCCAGGAAAACCAGCCCTCCACCATGGCCGGACAGCTGCGCGTGCTGGGCAAGGAGAAGAAGGCGCCCGGCTCGGGGACGATGTGGCGCTCGGCCGTGCCCGCCGAGCAGCGCGCCCAGATCACCAGCCTCGTCGACGGCGCTCAGGAGCAGCTCATCCAGCTGCGCGGGGCGCAGACCGGTTCGAGTGCGGACGTGGCCCAGCATCTGCTGCGCATCCTCAGCTACAGTGCCGCCCTGCTCGAGAAGGCCCTGCAGCACACTGTCGTGGCGGCCGTGAACGCCGGGGTGCCGCCGCAGGATGTGGCCCAGTGGGCGAAGCTGCCCTCCGGCCCGTTGGCGGACGCGCTCAAGGCCTACCAGGACGCGGGCGACGGATAGGCGCCGGTTCGCCGGGGGTTGGGCGGCCCGGGACAGGTCTTTTGAGGCGCTGGCGTGGTGGCCCGGTATTACCGCATCGCGCGGCGCCACGTGATCGAAACGCGGAAACAGCCCCCGGCCGGCAGCCGGGCCGGTTTGGCTGGGCGGGTGAGCGGCAAGGGTGCGGCGGCCGGGCCTGGCAGCAGGCCGGGACAGGTGGATGTGAACATCGGGGCCGGGTTCGAGGCGGTCTTCCTCGACCCCGTCGGGCAGGCGGTGCAGCAGCGGTGGGCGGACGCCGCCCTCGCGGTCGCGTTCGAAGACCTCGATCCGGTGTCAGCGTTCCCGGTAGTGCCGGGACGGCGGTGGGGGCCGGGGCTGTGGTGGTCGGCCACCACCGGGCGGCACGTGGCCGCCGGATCGAACGCCATGCGTACGCAGCTGATGGCCCTGGACCGCGACCCGCAGGTCACCGGCATGGCCGGACGGCCAGTACGGCTGCTGTGGCGCAACCACCGCGGTCAGGTGCGTTCCTGGGTGCCGCAGTTGTTCGCCCGCTACGTCGACGGCACCGCCCTGCTGGCCGACTGCCCCGGCCGCCCCGACACCGGCGGTGAACGCGCCCTGAAGGCCGCGCAGGCGGTGGCTGCGGCGTGCGCGGACATCGGCTGGAGCTACCGGCGCCTGGCGCCGCTGGATGAGGTGGTGGCGGCGAACCTGAAGTGGCTGGCCGGCTACCGCCACCCCCGCAACCAGGGCAGGCCCAGCCTGATGACGGATGTCCTTGAGGCATTCGCGCGGCCGCGGCCGCTGATCGAGGGCGCCGAAGCGGCCGGCGACCCGATCGAGGTCCTCCCGGCCGTCTTCCACGCCCTGTGGCACCACACACTCACGACAACATTGGAGACGCCGCTGCACGAACGGGTCATCGTCAGTCCGGGCTCCCTCCGTCGGGGCAGTGGCGCAGTGCCCGCCAAAAACCTGCACGATGGCGCCGGCGCTGGGCGTGGCGAGGAGAGCCAGGGCTGCGTCCCCGCGGCCGAGTACCCGGCGTCAGGCGCGGGGCGCGGCGGGGCTGGGCGCGGGGAGGCGGTGTGAACAGCGGCCGGCAGAGCGGCCGGCCTGTGGTGGCGGTCGGGGCACACGTCCGCTTCCGCGGATCGCGGTGGCAGGTCGTCGCCCTGGCCGGGCAGCGCGTCCACCTGGCCGGCGAGGACGGCAGTGACGAGGCGGTGCTCGCCGGGCATCTCTTCGCCGATCCAGGCTTCGCCCTGCTGGGAACGGAGGCGCAGCAGCCTCAGGCGGCGCCGCGGTGGGGGCTGTTCGAGACCGCCCCGGCCGCGGCGCGGGAGAAGGCGCTGGCCTGGCAGCGCCACATCCGGGAAGTCGAGTGCGGGTTGCCCGGCGGGCTGGGCAGCGGCGGGCCGGTGCGGGAGGAGTACGACCCCGGGCAGCACACGCTGGCCGAACGGGAACAGGCCAAAGCAGCAGAGCTGACCGCGCTCGGCTTCGGCCGGGTGTCCCGTACGACGGTGCAGCGCATGCGCCTGGCCTACCGCAAACAGGGCCTGTGGGGGCTCATCGACCACCGCACCACCCGCGGCCCGAGCCCCACCGGGCGGGCCGACGAGCGGGTCGTCGCCGCGGTCAAGGAGGCGCTGCGCCGCCAGCGCGGCCGTTCCAAAGGCACCATCAAAGGGCTGATGCCGCTGGTCGCGCACATCCTTGAGGACCGGCACGGCGGCGCGGTGGCGATGCCGGCGCAGGCCACGTTCTACCGGCTCGTCCATCAGCTCGCCGGCCCCGCCGACCATCCCGCACAGCCGGTGCGCACCCCGCCCCTCACCGAGGACGGACGGGGGCACACGCCCACCGTCGCCCTGCGGCCCGGAGAGCAGGTGCAGATCGATACCACCCGGCTCGATGTCCTGGCCCTGTTCGACGACGGCACCCTGGGCCGGCCTGAGATGACCATTGCGGTAGACGTCGCAACGCGAGCGATCCTGGCGGCCGTGCTCTGTCCGGGCGGCACTCAGGCCGTGGACGCGGCACTGCTGCTGGCGGAGATGGCCGTCCCTCACCCGGCGAAGCCCCCCTGGCCCGACGCCCTGCGCTTCACCCACACCCAACTGCTCCCCCTGGCCCGGTTGCTGACGCTGGACGAGCGACTTCAGGGCGCGGCCGCCCGCCCGGTCGTGATCCCCGAGACGATCGTCGTGGACCGGGGCAAAGTGTTCCTTTCCAGGGCGTTCACCGCCGCCTGCGAGACCCTCGGCGTCAGCGTGCAGCCCGCCCCGCCCTATGCGCCCACCGCCAAGGGCATCGTCGAGCGGACCTTCGGCTCGATCAACACCCTGTTCTGCCAGCACCTGCCCGGCTACACCGGCTCCGACGTCACCCGCCGCGGGCGCGACGCCGAACGCGAGGCGTGCTTCACCCTCGCGCAGTTGCAGGACCTCCTCGACGAATGGCTCGTGCACTACCACCACCGCCCGCACCAAGGGCTGCGCCATCCCGTGCTGCCCAAGGCCGCACTGACACCGAACCAGATGTGGGCCGCCCTCATCTCGGTCGCCGGGTACGTCCCCGTCCCCCTCACCAGGGACGACTACCTCGAACTGCTGCCGGTGCGCTGGCAGGCCATCACCGAACGCGGCATCCGCCTGCACCACCGCACCTACGACTGCGACCTCCTGGCCCCCTACCGCGGGCAGCCCTCCCCCATCACCGCCCGCGGCGGTAAATGGGAAGTCCACACCAATCCCCACGACGCCCGCCAGATCTGGCTGCGCCTGCCCGACGGCACGTTCGCCGAGATCCCCTGGATCCACCGCGCCCACGTCCACCGCCCGTTCAACGAACAGACCTGGCAGCACATCCGCACCACCGTCACCCGCCACACCGACCCCGACAGCCTTGAGGCCGATCTCGCCGACGCCCTCGACCAGCTCATGCGCCGCACCCACGCCGGTAACGCCACCGCAGGCGAACAACGCCTCCTGGCCCGCACCCAGCCTGCCCGAACACCCCTGCCCCCACCGCGCTCCGGAAGCAGCCACCCGAGCGAAACAGAGTCCGGTGCCGGCCCGGCCGGGCCCGGGACGGACACCGACAGCCTCGACGACCTCGACGAGGAACAGGACCTGGACCTGGACGCGGAAGAAGACGACGCCGACGACGGCTCGCCCGCCGTCCCCTACACCGGACTCGGTCTCTACGACGCCCGTGCGGAGGCCCTGAAATGGTGAACACCCGCCCGCCCGCCACAGCCGCCGATCCCGGCAGCAACACCACACCCGACGCCGGCCGAGCGGGGCAGTCCACAGCGGACACAATGACCGCGTCTTGGCCGGTGACCACCTGGCAGGGCTGGCACCACTTCGCCACCACGGCGCCACCCGCCCCGCCACAGCCCGGCGAAGAGCCCCGCAGCCCGGAGGAACGCCTCGACTACCACTCCGCGTTCGTCACCGTCCGCACCCCCGCCATCGACACCCTCGCCACCAGCGTGCGCACCCTGATGATCCTCGGCCGCCACCAGACCACCACCGCACGGCCCTCACTGATCGTCACCGGCCCCGCAGCAGCAGGCAAAACCACCGCCCTGCTCCACGTCGGACGCACCTGCCACCTCGCCCACACCCACCGCACCCCCACCCCGCCCGGCCACCACCCTCACGTACCGGTCGCCTACGTCCTCGTCCCGCCCGGCGCCACCGCGAAGACCCTCACCGCCGAATTCGCCCGCTACCTCGGCATCCCCACCACCACCCGCATGACCCAGGCCCAGATCACCGAAGCCGTCTGCCACACCTACAACACCGCCGGCATTCAACTCGTCCTCATCGACGAGATCCACCGCCTCAACCCCCGCACCACCACCGGCGCCCAAGCCGCCGACCTGTTGAAGGACCTCACCGAACGCATCGGCGCCACCTTCGTCTACGCCGGAATCGACGTCACCGCCACACCCCTGTTCAGCGGCGTGCGCGGCGCCCAACTCGCCGGCCGCGCCACCCTCATCACCTGCGGCCCCCTCCCCGCCCGCCACGGCAACCGGCACCCCTTCACCGACGTCATCACCGACCTCGAAAACGCCCTCGACCTCCAACACCACCGCCCAGGCACCCTCCCCCGCCACCACGCCTACCTCCACCAGCGCACCGCCGGCCGCATCGGCAGCCTCACCCGCCTCATCCGCCAAGCCGCCATCACCGCCATCTGCGACGGCACCGAACGCATCACCAAGAAAACACTGGAAGCCATCCAGCTCGACCACCTCGCCGAAGAAGCAACGCGTCCCCGGACCCGCCGACCGTCCACACCGGCATGATGCGGACGTGAAGAAGACTGGGGAAACGCCGACTGACGATGAATTCGCTGCCGTCCCGGGCCAGGTGTGGGACGTCCTGATCCCCGCCCGTGCCGGCTACCTGGCAGGAGTCTCACCGCACTACGACGAGGTGTTCCACGACGTCGCACAACGGACCGAAGACGCCGGCAGCCTCGGGAAGACGGACATCGCGGCCCTGGTCGTCTGGAAACGGCTCTCCGCACAGACGCCGTGGGTATCGGCGCTCATGTCCCTGCCCGACGCACACGTACGCGAGGTCACCAAGCGGGCCGTCACCGCAGTCCGCGACACCGCGGTACCGCGCAGTGAGGCCGCCCGCACAGGACGCAGCATCATGTGGGAACTGCCCGGCTTCCGTACCGGCGACGCCCTCGCCTCAGCCGCCCTGACAGCAGCGGCACCCACACGGATGGCCGTCTACGACCGCCGCGTCCAACACGCCCTGGACACCCTGGATCTCACCCTCACCCGCGCACCGGGACGCTACGGCCGCTACATGCAACTCCTCGACGACCTCCTCAAGCACGGCGCAGCACCCGCCGACGGCTGGACCGCACGCGACATCGACACCGCCCTGTACTGGACCGGCAAAACCCCCAACCCACCAACCACCGAACCAGGAGCTACCAGCCCCCGACCCCGCCCGAACAGTCCCTCCAACACACCGACACCAGGCCAGGCCTACGACCAGGCACAACACGCCTGAACAGCCAAAACACACCCCAGACCATTAGACGCAGAAGCTACCCGCAACACCCCGGAAATTCCCACTACAACCCACACAACCCCAGGTCAGCCCCACCCAACCCCCGCCAAAGCCCATTCTCAACGAACACCCAACCCCGCAGCTCACACCCCACCCAGCACACCAACTACCCACCCCCGGATCGACAGATCCTCGGCCGCCACCAGCCAAGACGCTGGCCGGGGAGTTCGCCCGCTACCTCGGCATCCCCGTCACCACGCGCATGACCACCGCGCAGATCACCACAGCCGTCTGCCACACCTACACCGCGGCCGGGGTCAAGCTCGTGCTGACCGACGAGATCCACCGGCTCAACCCGCGCACCTCCAGCGGCGCCGAGGCAGCCGACTGGCTCAAGGACCTCACCGAACGCGTGCCCGCCACCTTCGTCTACGCCGGCATCGACGTCACCGCCAGCGCCGTATTCTCCGGGGTGCGCGGGGCGCAACTGGCCGGACGCGCCTCCCTGATCGACTGCGGGGCACTGCCCGCCCGCGCCGGCGGCCGCGAGCCGTTCCGCGAGCTGATCGCCGCCCTGGAACAGGCCCTCGACCTCACCGCACACCGGCCGGGCAGCCTGCCCAGGCTGGCGCCCTACCTGCACGAGCGGACCGCCGGACGGATCGGCAGCCTGGCCCGCCTGATCCGCCAGGCCGCCATCGAAGCCATCCTCGACAGCAGCGAACGCATCACCAAAACACTGCTGGAGACCATCGCGCTGGACCACCTCGCCGAGGAGCACTACCGGCCCCGCACCCCAACGAGCCGCCGCACCCGGCCCAGCAGCCGGTGACCGCCCACACCGCCAGCAGCTCTGCCGTGCGAGCCGGCACCATGTGGCCGTCCGCGCCCGGCGCACTGCGCGTGAGGCCGCTGCCCCGCGAGGCCACCGCCTCCTACCTCACCCGCCTCGCAGCCGCCTACCACCTGAGTGCCGCCCACCTCCTC
The DNA here is from genome assembly GCF_036173125.1 of Streptomyces sp. NBC_00286. NCBI lineage: Bacteria > Bacillati > Actinomycetota > Actinomycetes > Kitasatosporales > Streptomycetaceae > Streptomyces > Streptomyces sp. NBC_00286. Next base: position 9,831,951 of record NZ_CP108054.1, on the reverse strand, counting down.
GACGGCCTGCACATCACCGCCACCGGCACCCCAACGGGCCCGCCCGCCACCGACATCCACCTCAGCACCGAAGCCGCCCGCCGCCTGTCCGCCTTCACCCGCATCCCGCCCGCACACCTCGCCCGCGCACTGCCCCGCCAGCCCCCGCCCGCCGCCATCGGCACGGCCCACGCCGCCACCGCCCGCTGGCAGCCCGCCCAGCCCGCGGTGCAGCCGCTGCCGGCATGCACCGCCTGCACCATCCGCCGCAGCCCGCACAAAGCCGTCCCCGCATGGATCCACCCGGCACCCAGCCCGCCCCGGATCATGATCTGCACCCGCCACCAGCAGGCCGCCAGCGACCCCCGGCACCCCGCACCCCTCGACATCCGCCCCGTCCCCGAACTCACCCGAACCCGCCCAGGCGCCCGCCGCCGTGCGACGACAGCCTCCCTGAGCTGGGCCTCGACGATCACGACGCGGTGGTACGACCACCACCAGCACCTGCACGAGCGCTGGCACACCCGCCTGCAGCGGCTCACCGACGCCAACCCCCACATCCCCTCAGGCCCGGCCTCCCCAGCTCTCACCTGCCGGAACCTGATCACCTACCCCGAGACCCTCACCCTCGCCGCGGCCCTTGACCGCCTGCCCCGGCAACCCCTGACACGCGCGCAGCAGAGCGCCTTCCTCCACCACCTGGCCAGCCGCCTCCAATTGCCCCGCCTCGCACCCGCCGACCACGACCTGCTCTGGCAACGCCTGACCACCCGCTGAAACAGCCCCACACCCTCTCATTGTCCCGGCCCCAGCACACCGCCTGACAACTCCCGTACCTACAGGCGCGCCAATTACCCTGCGCAAAAATCGGCACCACACTCAGCTCACTGCGCAGCACAAACAGCCAGCTCAGCCCACATACCACCGGTCGTCGGCGCCTCGGCCCCGCGTAAGCCTGGACCACGGAAGGGAAATGCCACTCTGACCTTCCCCTCGTAGCGTAGAGACCGTGACTGCAGGGGAAGTTGGGAGTCATGGCGGGCAAGAGACGGAAGTTTGACGCGGAGTTCCGTGCGGGGGCTGTGCGGATCGTGACCGAGACCGGCAAGCCGATCACGCAGGTGGCGAAGGACCTCGGGATCAACGAGACCACGCTGGCCAGTTGGGTGTCCCGGGCCCGCAGGGCGGGAGGGGCCGAGACGGCTGGTGAGAGCGAGGAGCTCGCGCGGCTGCGGCGGGAGAACGCGCAGCTGAAGAAGGACAACAAGGAGCTGGCCATGGAGCGTGATGTGCTCAAACGCTGCATGGTCTTGTGGGTGAAGTAGCTGCGGCGGACCCGGCCGCAGTGGTCGGGGCGATCAGCGACTGCAAGACCGAGGAGAACATTCCGCATCGCATCGCCTGCCGGGCACTCGGGGTGTCGGAGGCGTGGTTCTACAAGTGGCGCCGCCGCCCGGCCGAGCCGACGAAGCGTGAGGTCAGAAGGACTGCCCTGGCCGAGCGGATCCGCTGCTTCTTCGACCGCTCCGGCCAGACGTACGGCTCCCCGAGGATCACGTTGGATCTGTGGGAGGAGGGCTGGCAGGTGTCGCAGAACACCGTCGCCGAGATCATGGCCGAGCTCGGCCTGCAGGGCCGCAAGCCGCCTCGTCGACGCCGCTCGCTGACCCGCCCCGGCAAGCGGAAAGCCGCCCCTGACCTGGTACGACGCAAGTTCGACGCCATCGCGCCCGACGTGCTGTGGTGGGGCGACATGACGGAGATCGACACCGGTGAGGGCACGCTCTACCTCGCATCCGTCCACGACGCCTTCTCCCGCCGCGCTCTGGGCTACGCGATGGGCGAGCGGCACGATACCGCGCTGGTCAGCGCCGCCCTGCAGATGGCGATCGCGACAAGAGACGGCCAGGTCGACGGCGTCATCTTCCACACGGACCGCGGCAGCGAATACACGTCCGAGGCGTTCCAGCAGCTGTGCGGCCGCTGGGGCGTGGTGCAGTCCATGGGGCGCGTCGGGTCCGCCCTGGACAACGCCGCCGCGGAGTCGTTCCACTCCGTCCTCAAAGTCGAGTACGTCCACCGGCACACGTTCCGTACGCGGGCCGAGGCCCGGCTGAAGACCGCGACGTGGATCGCGGACTTCTACAACACCAAGCGCCGCCACAGCGCGGCCGGCGGGAAACCGCCCGCTGAGTTCGAACGGATCATCCAGGAAGCGCGAGCCCGGACCGATCAGGAAGGCCAGGCCGCATAACCAACGTCTCTACGAAAACTGGGGATTGACAGTCAGCGAGGGACGGCCAACTGCCAGGAGTCGCCGGATTTCTGCCACGGTGAGCGGTGCAAGAGCGCCGCCGCCCATTAGGTGTGGGCGAGCATGGCCAGGGTGATGGGCTACCACACCGGCCACCACGAGCGATGCCCAGGTCGCGCCCGGCATCCACTCCCGGCGCAAGCGCCGTGGTCTGCTGCCCGCCGAGCACCTCGTCGACGAGAAGTCACGCAGACTCGCAGCGACACAGTCATTGACCCAGCCACCCACTTATTAGTTTGATGGATCACCCACTGAGCCACTGGGAGGGATGACGTGGAGGCACTGCCCCGCGAGACCATCGTTGACGTCCTGGAGAGCCGTCTGCGTGAGGACATCCTCACTGGGCGGCACCCCTCCGGGAGTTATCTGCCGCCCGAACGCACGCTCGCCGACGGCTACGGCGTCACCCGCAACACCCTCAAGCACGCCTTCGGCCGACTGATGCAGGCAGGGCTGCTGGAGACCCGGCACGGTGTCGGCACCCGCGTGCGGGACTATCTCCACCTGGGAGGCGCCGACCTGCTGCCCATGCTCGTACGCCACAGCCCCGACTGGATCGCGGAGATCTTCGAAGTTCGGCGCAGCATCGGCGCATTGATCGCAGAGCGCGCCGCGATCCGGGCGACCGACCGGCAGTGTGCCGAGCTGCGCACCCTGCTGGAGGCTGTGCGGGAGGCTCGGGGCGGCAGCGACGTGCAGCTCGCCGACATCGAGGTGCACCGGGCCCTGGCCCGGGCCACCGGCAACCGGGTCTACGTCCTGCTGACCAACACTCTGTTCAACGCTTATCTGCCGGTGCGCGCCGCGCTCGCGGGGCCGTTCACCGACCCGGAAGTGGCCTACGGGCGCCTGGAGCCCGTCGTCGAAGCGGTATCGGCCGGCGAGGCGGACGGCGCCCGGCGTGCGGCGGAGAAATATCTTGCGGCGACCGAGCGAACCATGCTGGAGGGCCTCGCATGAGCGCGCACATCCCGCCGGGCATCGGCACCAATGCCGTCGGCCCGGGACGCGGCACGGACTTCAGCGAGACGATGCTCGGCACGCTCCGGCTCGACGACGAGGACCGAACCCGCCGGATACGCCTGGATCTGAGGGTGTCGGCGGACCGTGTCCTACGGCTGTTCGGCACAACCGGGGCCCGCGCCACCGGGCGGATACGAATCGCCGGCTGGGCCGACGACCCTGCTGCCGAGGGCGAGTTGGAGATCTCGCCCCTCGCGCGAGGCCGTATCCGCTACCACATCGCATTCACCGCCGAAGGCCGTCGGCTGACGCTCGAGGGCTGGAAGTCTGTGACGCCCCGCAGACCGGTGGCCTCGATGACAGTACTGCCGTACACGCTGTACGAGGACGGCTCACGGATCGGAACCGGAACCCTCCGCTTCCCCGTACTCACGCAGCTCCTTCCATTCCTCGCGAGCTTCCGATTCCCCCGGCGGGAGGATGCCGGCGCGCTCCTCGCACCCCGCTGGAAAGGGGAGCCGGGTCGTACCGAGGTCTGGTACACGACCGTCACCGACGCCGCGACCGGCAGCGGGGTGTGGCTCCACCACGAGCTCACCGCGCCCGCCGACGGATCCGAACCGTACGCGCATGGCTGGGCAGCGGTGTTCCTCGCCGACGGGCCCGTGCGACATGCCCGCTTCGGACCTGCCAAGTGGGGTACCCACAAGGACGGATTCAGCGCGGACGGAGTCACGGTGCGGCCCGGCCGTCTGACCGGCTCGGCGGAGAACGGCGCCCTGCACTGGGACGTCACCGAACGCCCCACAGCCGAGCCGCTGTTCACCTTTCCCCGCTGGTCCTGGCGCCGGTCCTTGCTGCCCGCCGCACAGATACTCCCCGCCGCACGGGCCTTGTACGACGGGACCTTCACCCACGACGACACGACTCTGACCCTCACCGCGGCCCCCGGCGCATCCGCCCGGATCTACGGTCACGGCAACGCGCGCCGCTGGGCGTGGCTGCACGCGGACCTCGGCGGCGAAGACGTCCTGGAGATCGTCACCGCCGTCTCCATGAGGCCGGGTCTGCGCAGACTGCCGCCCTTGGTCTTCCTTCGCCTGCGCCGAAACGGCCGCACCTGGCCACGCCGCCCCGAACGCCCGGCGGTCGGCTGGGCCGGGCCGGGACGTTTCCGCGCCGCCATCGACCTGCCCACCTGGACGGTCACCGGCCGCAGCGGACTGCGCCGGATCCGCGTCGAGGTCACCCAGCCCGCCGACCGAACCCTGACACTGGACTACACCGACCCGGACGGCTCCGCCGCGATCTGCCGCAACAGCGAACGCTCCGACGCGCATGTGCTGCTGGAGCGCTGGTGGTTCGGCGGCTGGCGCACCGAGGCCGAGTGGACGCTCGACGGCACGGCTCATGCGGAGGTGGGCACGCGATGAGCCTGACCGGCCTGGTGGCCGCCCTCATCGCCGACGACGACACGGCCGACTGGCCCGCACGCGTCCCCGCGCGACTGGACGTGCTCCTCGCGTCCATGCCGCTTCCTGCCCGGGTCAGCGTACGCACAGCGGCCCGCGCACTGGACGCCTGCGCCAGGGCACGGACGGGACGGAGCCTGGCCGCGCTCTCCGGCCCCGAGCGGGAGTCCGTGCTCGCCGCACTGGGCGCACGGCAAGAACTCCTGCCCTTGCTGGACGTACTCAAAGTGCCCGTCCTCCTCGCCGCCGGAACCGAGCGGATGCTCCAGCACGCTCCGCCGGCCCGTCGCCTCGCGCGCCAGGACCCACCGCTCGACTGCACGCCCGCGCCTGCCTGGCCGGCGCGCTCCACCGCCGACGCCGTCGTCATCGGTTCGGGCGCAGGCGGCGCCATGGCCGCGCGGTCCCTGGCCCGGGCCGGACTGGATGTCGTCGTCCTCGAAGAAGGGAACCACCACAGCACCGAGTCGTTCAGCGGGCGCACCCCGCTCGACCGATTCGCGGAGCTCTACCGGGACGGCGGAGCGACCTTCGCCTTGGGCAGACCGCCGCTGCTGCTGCCGACGGGCCGGGCCGTCGGCGGCACCACCATCGTCAACTCCGGTACCTGCTACCGCACTCCTGCTCATGTCCTCTCCCGCTGGGGCAAGGACTTCGGGTGGGCGCTCGCCGACGCCTTCGGCGCCCATCTGGACGAGGTCGAACGCACTCTGCGCGTGGCCACCCAACCCCTCGACGTCCTCGGCAACAATGGCCGGATCGCGCTCGACGCTGCCCGCGCGCTCGGCTGGACCGCCGCACCCCTGCGCCGCAACGCGCCTGGCTGCAAGGGTTCTTGCCAGTGCGTCGTGGGCTGCCCCACCGGTGCCAAACAGAGCGTGCAGTTGTCCGTGCTGCCCGACGCCTGCGCCGCGGGGGCCCGCATCGTCACCGAGGCACGGGTAGAGACGATCCTCGTCGATCCGGACCGCCCCGGAGGACCACGAGCGGCAGGTGTGCGCGTGCGCCGGGACGGCGGCCGCTTCGAGATCCTCGCCCCCCTGATCGTCGTGGCCGCGGGCGCACTCCAGTCGCCTGCGCTGCTGCGTCGTTCAGGCCTAGGCCGCCATCCACGACTCGGCCGCAACCTCAGCATCCACCCGGCCACCAGCGTCGCAGGGCGCTTCACCGAGCCAGTCACGGCCTGGGAGGGCGTCCTGCAGAGCGTCGGCGTGGAGGAACTCCACGGCCAAGGCATCCTCATCGAGGCCACCGCCACCCCGCCCGGCATGGGCTCCTTCGTACTGCCCGGACTGGGCGGCGAGTTGCGCCGCGAACTGGAGGGCGCCGACCGTCTCGCCACCCTCGGCGCGATGATCGCCGACCGTCCCTCCGGCCGCGTACTCGGCCGCGACCGAACCCTGATCCGCTACGACCTTCATCGCCGCGATGCCGAACGCCTCATGCGAGCCGTGCGTGCCATGGGACACCTCCTCTTCGCCGCCGGCGCCGAGGAGGTGCTCACCGGCATCCCTGCCACACCCCGGGTGCACAGCCTCGCGGAACTCGACACCGCCCTCGCCGGCACGAGTGCACGGCAGCTGCACCTCTCGGCCTACCATCCCACCGGCACGGTCGCGGCGGGCGCGGACCCGCACCGTTTCCCCGCAGACGCCGCGGGGCGGCTCCGCGGGGTGCACGGAGTCCTGATCGCGGACGGTTCCGTGCTCCCCGGTTGTCCCGAGGTGAACCCGCAACTGAGCATCATGGCTGCCGGCTTGGCGGTCACGCAGGCGTTTGTGGAGCGATGACATACACGAGGCAGCACAGCGCGAGGAACCCCTGTTCAGCCGATGATCGCGGTCGCTTCGACCTCGACCAGACGGTCGGGCACGTCCAGCGCTGCAACGCCCGGCGAAGTGGTCGGCGGTACCGGAGGCACTTTCGTGTTCCGCTCAAGATCCGGACACGGCTCGGAGGACGTTTCCGGCCCCGTGGCGCTGTAGTAGCCGCCGGTCGCGCCGTCCAATGTAGGGTCGCTGGCCAGTCGAATGCTGGTACCTGCGCCCTTCTCCGGGCTGTGCCGATGCCGATAAATCATCCGCCCAGCTCAGGCGGCGCGTTGGTACTCGTGAAGGGGTCCCGCCGAGTCGATCTCGTCGATGGGCTTCCAGGGGGCCGATCTGCCCTGGTTCGGTGATCGGTGCAGGTAGGGGGCGGAGCGGGGCTGCTTGCCCCAGGGCGCGGTGGGGCCGGTGTCCGTTGTAGAAGGACTCGAACTCGCGGAGCGCGTGCAGGAGGTGGCTCTGGTTCCAGATCAAGGTGCGGTCCAGGAGCTCGCGTCGGCAGGTCTGGATCCAGCGCTCTATGAGGGAGTTCATCCTGGGCACTCGGATTCCGGTGGTGATGACGTTGAGTCCGGCGTCGGCCAGGACGGCGTCGAAGGCCTGCGTGAACTTCGAGTCGCGATCGCGTATCAAGAACCTGGCCTTGCTGCCTGCGTCCTCGAGGTCTATGACGAGGTTCCGCCCGAGCCGCACTACCCACTCGGCGGTGGGGTGTGCGGTGGTGCCGAGGATGCGGATGCGCCGGGTGGCGTGCTCGAGAACGACAAAGACGTACAGGCGGGCACCGGTCAGGGTGCGGACCTCGAAGAGTTCGCAGGCGAGCAGTGCGTCGGCCTGGCCGCGCAGGAAGTCGGCCCAGGTGGTGCTCTGTCTCTCGTACGCGGGCGGGATGCCGTGCTCCTTCAGGATCTCCCAGACGGTGGAGGCGGCGACCTGAATGCCCAGGACCGCGAGCTCGCCGTGGATCCGGCGGTACCCCCAGGAGGCATTCTCGCGGGCAAGGCGCAGTACCAGGGTGCGGATCGAGCGGATCGTGGGCGGGCGCCCGCGGCGCTTCGGCACGCAGGTCGCGGCATGGCGCCGCTTGAGCAGATCGCGGTGCCAGCGCAAGATCGTGTCCGGCTGTAGCAGCAGAAGCTGTCGCAGCTTGTCTCTCGGGAGGCGGTGGAGCAGGCCGGCGAGGATTACACGGTCGGTGTTGGTGAACGCGGGCTTGCCGACCTGGCGTTGCAGGACCAGCAGTTGGTGCCGTAGGGCAAGGATCTCGATATCCTTATCGCGGCCGCTCATGGGCAGCAGACGCAGGAGCGTCAAGGTGTGGGTCGCGGCGAAGTAGGCCAGGCGCAGGAGCACGACGGATCATGATGCCGCCGTCCGCGGTCCACGTGAAGACACCGGGACGAGCGGCGGGTGCGCCCCGAGACAGTGATCAAGGCCGTGACCTGGCCGGATGAATTATCGGCACCCGCAATCTCCCTTCTTTGGGTGGATTCGTCGTGAGTCGTCGTACGTCGCCCCGGCACAGCAGAAAAAGGGACACGGCCGTCGGTCGCTTCCCGCTCGCGGAGTCGATGACCGCAAGAGGGCCGTCAAGCACCCTCACCTGCCGTCCCAAGGGATCCGGTCCTCCGGTCGGGTGCAGGCGCGGGCACCGCGGCGGTCGTTCCGCCGGGTGTCGTGGCAGGAATCAGCATCGCCCCGCAGGGGGCCTGCGCCGGGCGGCAAGCGGTCGCGGCAGCCCGTAGGCCGGCCGTCCGCCTTCGCGTATTCCCGCTGGACGGCACTCGGGCGCGGTGCACCGCGCCCGAGTGCGTACGGTTGTGCTGTCGGTCAGTTCTCCAGGCTGACCGAACGGGCCGAGGTGGCGCCGATCTCCTGGGCTATCTCGCTGAGAACGTCGGTCGGGACGTTGCTGTCGACGTCCAAGACCACCAGAGCCTCACCGCCGAGGGCCGCCCTGGAGACCTGCATGCCGGCGATGTTCAGGCCCGCCTCGCCAAGAACGCGGCCGAAGGTGCCGATGACACCGGGGCGGTCGGCGTAACGCAGGAAGACCAAGTGGTTGGCCATCGCCAGGTCGATGTCGTACTTACCCACCGACACGATCTTCTGGATGTGCTTGGGGCCGACAAGGGTGCCGGAGACCGAGACCTCCTCGCCATCTGCGAGTGTGCCGCGGACGGTCAGCATGTTGCGGTGGTCCGGGGACTTGGAGCTGGTGGTCAGGCGGACCTCGACGCCGCGCTCCTGCGCGAAGAGCGGGGCGTTCACGTAGGACACGGTCTCCTCGACGACGTCCTGGAAGACGCCCTTGAGCGCGGAGAGTTCGAGGACCTTGACGTCGCGCTGGATGATCTCGCCGTACACCTCGACGTCGAACCGGACAGCGACCTCGCCCGCCAGGGCGGTGAAGATCCGGCCGAGCTTCTCGGCGAGCGGCAGCCAGGATCGTACGTCTTCCGCGATGACGCCGCTCTGCACGTTGACCGCGTCGGGGACCAGCTCGCCCGCGAGCGCGAGCCGGACGGAACTGGCGACGGCGATGCCCGCCTTCTCCTGGGCCTCGTCCGTGGAGGCGCCGAGGTGCGGGGTGCACACCACCTCGTCGAACTGAAAGAGCGGGGAGTCCGTGCAGGGTTCCTGCGCGTACACGTCCAGGCCCGCGCCCGCGACCCTGCCCTCCTTCAGCGCGTTGAACAGCGCCTGCTCGTCGACGATCCCGCCGCGCGCGGCGTTGACGATCCGGACGTGCGGCTGGACCTTGTGCAGCGCTTCCTCGCCGATCAGGCCCAGCGTCTCCGGGGTCTTCGGCAGGTGCACGGTGATGAAGTCCGAGACGGCGAGCAGCTCGTCCAGTGAGAGCAGCTTGACGCCCATCTGCGCGGCCAACACGGGGCGTACGTACGGGTCGTAGGCGACGATTTTCATGCCGAAGGCGGACATGCGCTGGGCGACCAGGACACCGATGCGGCCGAGGCCGACGACGCCGAGGGTCTTCTCGCTCAGCTCCACGCCGGTGTATTTGCTGCGCTTCCACCCGCCGTTCTTCAGGGCGGTGTCGGCCTGCGGGATGTTGCGGGCGGTGGCGATCAGCAGGCCGCAGGCGAGCTCGGCGGCCGTGACGATGTTGGACGTGGGGGCGTTGACGACCATCACGCCGGCCTGGGTGGCGGTGGAGACGTCGACGTTGTCGAGGCCGACACCGGCGCGGGCGACGACTTTCAGCTTCTTGGCCGCGGCGATGGCCTCGGCGTCGACCTTGGTCGCGCTGCGCACGAGGAGCGCGTCGACGTCGGCGATCGCCGGGATGAGCTCGGCTCGGTCGGCGCCGTTGCAGTGCCGGATCTCAAAGTCCGGGCCGAGCGCGTCAACGGTGGCGGGCGACAGTTCTTCAGCGATCAGTACGGCGGGTTTCGGGCTCACGGGGGTCTTCAGTCCTTACCTATTGCTTGGGGGACGGCCGTCTCAGCGGCCGAAAGTGGTGGCGGCTTGCGATGTGGTTCTGCGGGTGCTGGAGGAGTGCGGTCGGCATTGAGGCGTCACCTGCCGCGCCGGCGCAGGGGGCGATGGCGGCGTGATGCGCGAGTACGTTCTGACGGCAGGTGACGTGCCAGGTGGTCAGGTGGCCGTGGCACGGATGGGCGAGCGCCTGACGGTGCTTGTGTCCGTGGGCGCAAGACGCCGGCGCACAGGCCCAACCATCGACGTGGGCGTGGCCGGCCGGAGGGGACGGAAGCGAAATCGTCCGCCCCCTCCACCAGGTGACGTCGTGTTATGCGTTCGCGGTCTCTGGCTTCACCTCGCGTACCGGTGGCGCCAGGCGGCCCGTGCGGTGCAGCCCGTAGAGGGCGGCCGCGCAGGCGAGGCCGACTGCGAACAGCGCCACCCACGGCAGCGCGGACATCCCGGCGGCCCGGGCGGCGTCGAGCGCGGCACCCGTCAGCAGGTTTCCGAGGGTGATGCCGATGCCGCAGATGGTGTTGTACAGGCCGTAGTGGGTGGCGACGAGGCGGTTGCCGGAGAGGCGGACGATGGTGTCCATCTCGAAGGGGTACGCGATCATGGTGCCGATCGCGAGGAGCAGCGCGGACAGTGCAGGAGGCACGGCCGCGAGCAGCCACAGCCCCACCCCGCCGTCCGGTACCGGGACCGCGGTGGCCACCAGCAGCGGTACAAACCCCAGCCCCATGGTCAGCAGCCCCCATGTCAGTGCGCGGCCCGGTTCCATGCGGGCCTTGCACCAGGCGGTCACCTTGGTCTGGAAGAGGATGGTGCTCAAGCCCGAGACGGCGAACAGCACCGCCACCGCCGCCGTGCCGAAAGTCCCGTCGCCGCCCAGGCGCCGTACCTCCAGCGGCAGGGCAAGGTAGACCTGGAACTGCATGACGTAGAAGCCGATCATGGCAACCGAGAACAGCAGGAACGGCCGGTTGGACACGATGCCCCGCCACTGGGACAGCACGCCCTCCTGGTCCTGTCCGCGCCCCGCGTCGTCGCCCCGGCGGGCGGGCAGGGCCCGGATCTGGACGATGCTCAGCAGAGCGAAGATCCCGGCCGCGACAAGGCACGTGACACGGAAGCTCACGCCCGTCAGCAGCATGCCCACCAGCGGGCCGAGCAGGATCCCGGCCTGGTAGAACACGTTGAACAGGGCGAACGCCTCGACTCGCCGCTCACCCGCGTCCGCCGCGACATAGGCTCGTACGGCGGGATTGAACAGCGCCCCGGCCAGCCCCGTCGCCGCCGACGCGGCCAGCAGGGCGGGTACGGACTCCACCAATCCGAGGGTCGCGAAGCCGAGGATGCGCAGCACCAACCCGGCGATGATCATCGGCTTGTAGCCGAGCCGGTCGGCCAGCGTTCCGCCGAGCAGGAACATGCCCTGCTGGCTGAAGTTGCGGACGCCGAGGATCAGCCCGACCAGCCAGCCCGCAAGGCCCACGGGACCTGCCAGATACGCGGCCAGGTAGGGCATCAGCATGTAGAAGCCGAGGTTGATGGTGAACTGATTCACCATCAACAGCTGGACGCTGCGCTCGTAGGTACGAACCTGCGCGATGGTGCTCTTCATCAGGCCGTCTCCTCGGAGTCGGCCTCGGCGGCGCCGGCAAGTTCCAGTACGTCGGCGTTCCGCCCTTCGCTGTTCAGGGTGAGCGGGTCGACCACGGTGGTGCACCGGGTCCAGCGGGTGACCTCCTTCTCGTCCAATCGGCCGATCACCTCCGGTTCGGGCGCGGGCGGGGAGTCGAGCAGGCCGTGGGCGGAGCAGTAGTCGTCGTCGTAGACCGTGCCGAGATAGCGCTGCGGGCCGTCGGGGAAGATCGCCGCGATCCGGGTGTCCGCGGGCAGGGTGCGGGCCAGCCAGCCGGCGACCATCGCCACCGCGCCGACGCTCCAGCCGCCGGTGGCGTAGTGGGAGGTGGCCAGCTGGCGGCAGGTCCACACCGCCTCCGCCGGGGCCACCCAGTGCACCTCGCTGAAGTTGTCGTAGGCGACGTTGCGCGGGTAGATGCTGGAGCCGAGGCCCCGCATCAGCCGGGGCCGGGCGGGCTGCCCGAAGATGGTCGACCCGATGGTGTCGACGCCGACCAGCTTCAGGTCGGGATACAGCTGTTGGAGGACCCGGGAGACTCCGGCGGAGTGTCCGCCGGTGCCCACGCTGCACACCAGTACGTCGATGTGGCCGAGTTCCGTGGCCAGTTCGAGGGCGAGCGGGGTGTACGCGGTGGTGTTGTCGGGGTTGTTGTACTGGTCCGGGCACCACGAGCCGGGGTGCTGCTCCATCAGCTTGGCGACCCGGTCGCGGCGGGCCTGCTGCCAGCCCCCGGTGGGGTGCGGTTCGGAGACGAGATTGACCTGGGCTCCGTAGGCGGTCAGCAGCCGGGTCATGGACATCTCCAGCCCCGGGTCGGTGACCAGTGTGACGGGGTGGCCGTAGACCATTCCGGCCAGGGCGAGACCCAGACCGAGGGTGCCGCTGGTCGACTCGATGATCCTGGCGCCCGGCTGAAGTTCGCCGCGGGCGCGGGCGCGCTCGACCATGTGCAGGCCCGGACGGTCCTTGATGCCGCCGGGGTTGAAGCCCTCCAGCTTCGCCCAGAAGCCGCGGCCCGGCTCGGTGAAGGGCTGGGAGACGTGCAGGAGCGGGGTGTCGCCGACAAGTCCCCGTAGGGCGGAGCCGGAGCCGGCGGGAGTGAGGTCACTCTTGGTCATGGAGTGCATTTATTTCGCTCTTTCGTATCGATATGGAACGCGTGCGGATGCTCATCTCGCGCGACGGACAAGGCACGCCGCGCGGCGAGGCGACCAGGGCCGACCCGCGGGGCGGCTCCTATATGCGCCACCGACAGATGGCGGTAAGAGCGGACCGGCCGCCGCTGGGCAGCAGTCTTCGCACGGCGCCAGAGGGCTGGCGCACGGGAGTTGCTGTGGCGTCCGTCAGCGACAGCGCGGCGACGGCAGGCGGCGAAACCCGAGGGGACGACTGTGGGGAGATGGCCTGCCCGAGGCGGGGACCGTGGCAACGGTCGGGAGACTCGGACGGGTCGAGATTCTCGCCGTCGGAGCCCTCTGCGGGCAGAGGGGCTTCACTCGACGCCGCGGCTGAACGAGCGGGCGACTCCGGCGCATGGTGTTGATCGCCGAGGCACACCAGCAGCATGCACAGCAGGGCGTACAGCGTGCCCCGAACGAGTCGGCTCTTCCGGAGGAGCGGACGTACGCATGAGTCATCGGCACGGGAAAGGGCAGGGGTGGGCGGCACAGGTCCTCCGCGCGGCGGTCACTGCCCGTACGGGAGCTCTCCAGGTCGGGGCAGGGATCGGTGGGGGGGGGTGGGGGAAGTGGGCCGTCGACCGTCCCCGCACCACGCTGTGGGGCGCTGTGCGCAGGAGGTCAGACGCCATGGGCCGGTCGCCGGGAGAGGGCGCGACGCGGCCTTGGGCCGAGTCGAGAAATCCCGGGAAGGGTCGACCGGTTCGGAAGGCGCTGACCTAGATACGAAGAACCGCGGAGTCTGCCGCTTGCGTTCTCGGGACCGCGAAGTCCCGTGCCGCGGCGGCGTGGCGGGCGGGCGCGAAGCCGGGTGTTTCCTCGCCGTTCTCCGAGCTCAGCGGAGACAGGCAGGGCTCCGTTACAGCTGGACCCTGCGAAGGCTGCCCCATCGCACAGTCCGCATCGGCGTGCTGCTGTCTGTGGCCGTCGTGATGGCCCTCCGGCTGCTCGCCCGTCGGCTGCGCCGACGTGGCACTCGCAACGTTTTCGTGTTCGGCAGTGTGCTCGAAATGAACGCCCGACGCCGAAACACCCTTGTCGGAGGCGAGGTGACTCACCGTCGTGTCAGGGCTGACGGTATGCGTATACAGCAGGCCGAAGAGGAACAGGCCAAGCCCCAGCACACGCCACAGAGCCGCTGATGAGCGGCTCATCGGCATACGAGAAGGAGACCAGGCCGTAATCACGATGTGATCCTAACCTGATCGCCAGGCCCCGGCACGCCGTCTCAGGAGAACATCGCGTGAACCCAGCCACATGACGTCACGCCAGAGCACTTGTTGGGACCAATCGCGCCCAACGACTGGGGACTTCATCGTTCGCAAACGCCTTGTTCGGCCCTGTGTGACGGCCGTGGAGAACGGACAACGGTGCGGCCGGGCGGGCGATGTGCACCGCCGGACCGCACCGTTTCTGCCGCCGCGTCAGCTCTTGCCGAGCATCTTGTTCATCTGCTCGATCTCGGCGGTCTGGGCCGTGATCACGTCGTCCGCGAGCTTCACGGCGGGACCGTACTTGCCGTCGGCCTTCTGAGTCTCGGCCATCTCGACGGCTCCCTCGTGATGCTTGATCATCATCTCGAGGAACATCTTGTCGAACTCGGCGCCGGAGGCCTTCTCCAGCCTGTCCATATCCTCGCTGCTCATCATGCCGGGCATGTCGGACGACATGTCGCCCATGTCGTGGCCCTCCATGCCGGACATGTCCGCGGGGACCTCCTCGCCCCACGAGGTGAGCCAGCCGGACATGGTCTTGATCTCCGGGTCCTGCGCGCCCTTGATCTTCGTGGCGAGGTCCTCGACCTCCTGCGAAGAGGCGCGGTCGGCGGCCAGGTCGGCCATTTCGACGGCCTGGCGGTGGTGCTGGATCATGTCCGTCGCGAAGGAGACGTCTGCGTCGTTGTGGTTACCGGCCTTGGCCGAGGCGGACGCGGACGGGCTGGAGTCGGAGCCCATGGACCCCATGTCGTGCCCTCCGCCGCCACAGGCGGCGAGGACGAGGGCTGCCACTCCCGCGGTGGCAGCGAGAGCGGTAATGCGGTGTGCGGTCATGAAGTGAACTCCTGCGTTCGGATCGTGAAGGGCATACCGAGACGCGGCGCCGCCCGTGTGGGCGTACGGCGACGCGCGGGGTGCTCTATATCCGCAGGAGCTGAAGTTCGGAGAGTGAGGGCGGAGCGCGTCCGCCGTCGGGCTCGCTGCCGACCGCGGAAGCAGGTACGTCCGCCGTGCCGGCGCAGGCTGCCACAGCGGGCAGGAGTGCCGGTGCCACTACGGGACCCCCGGCGACGGAGGCCGAAGCGCAGGTCGGATCGGCATGGTCGGTGTGGCCCGAACAGCCGCCCTCGCCGTGATCACACTCGCCCGGCATCGACGCCATGACGTCCGTGTGCGCGACCGACACCATCCGGTCGTACCCTGAGGCAGCGGTGACCTCCGGGACCGGCCCGAGTCCGTGCATACCGAGCAGGCCCAGAAGCAGGGCGCATACGAGCAGCCCGCAGGACTGCACCGTCGAGTGCGGTCGAGGGAGCTGTCCGAAGCGGGTCACGGACTCATCGTAGGCATAGATCATCAGCCTCATGTATCCCGGAGGCCGCGGGAATAGACACGGAGACGCGATACCCACCGGCGGTATCGCAGCCTCGCCGGGAGGGACCATTGGCCATTGGCCCACGTGGCGACGGCCGAGTATCACGTGTCCGACATGTCATGCAGCCACTGCGAGAGCGCCGTGAAAGAAGGGGTCTCGGCACTCGACAGCGTCGTCGAAGTACAGGTCGACATCCCCACGGGCCGCGTCACCGTGACGTCCGCCACCCCGCTTGACGACACCCGGATGGCGAGGCCGCCGGCGAGGCGAGTTACGAACTCCCAGGGCGAGCTGACGATTTCGCCCTCGCGCCGAAAGCCCGACCGAGCGGCCGTCTACTATGGCCTTGCGTACTCAGTGGCGAAAGGAAGTCAGGGCGATGCGACGGCTAGGGGATCTCGAGGCAGAGATCATGGATCGTCTCTGGACGTGGAACCGTCCGGCGACGGTGCGGGAGGTCGTCGATGACATCAACAAGACGCGTCCCGTCGCGTACACCACGGTGATGACCGTCACCAACATCCTGTACAACAAGGGCTGGTTGCTGCGGGGCAAGCAGGGTCGCGCCTGGTTGTACACACCCGTACGCAGCCGCGAGGCGTACGCCGCCGCGCTCATGGAGGACGGTTTGGGAGAGAGCAAGGACCGCCCGGCCGCGCTGGTCGAATTCGTCTCGAATATGTCTGAGGACGAGATGGCCGCCCTGCGCAAGGCCCTGCGGACAGCGGGACGACAGGACAAGGCCAAACCGTGAACGCGGCCCCTGCCCTGGTCGGCTACACGGCAGCGGTGGGGTTCGTCGCTCCGCGCCTCATGCTGCGCGGCAGCTGGCAGCACCGGGCCCCCGCCCTGGCGGCGGCGGTGTGGCACGCCCTGGCGGTCTCCTTCTCGCTCGGGGCCGCGCTGGCCGCGTACAGCCTGGCCATGCCGGCCGAGCACCTGCACGCGGGTCTGGTGGGCCTGCTGCATACCTGCGGAGTGGACGTGGGCACGGCTCAGCCCGATCCGAACACCGCGGACCGGCTTGCCGTCGGCGTCCCCGCCGCGATCGGGATCGCCCTGGTGGCAAGCTTCGTCTTCCATGTCGTACGAGCCCGTCGGGTGCGGACCGAGCATCGGGATGCCGTCGACCTGGTGGGCCGCCGCTCGGCCCGGCTCCGCGCCACCGTCCTGCCGTACGACGTGCCCGCCGCCTACTGCCTGCCCGGCCGGGACCCCCGGATCGTGATCAGCGACGCGGCCGTACGCGAACTGACACCCGAGCAGCTCGCCGCCGTTCTCGAGCACGAGCAGGCCCACATCGTGGGACGTCACCACTTGTTCCTGGCCGCGATGGAAGCCTTCCACTCGGTGTTCCGGTGGCTGCCGCTGGCCCGCCAGGCCCGGGAGCAGACGGCGCTCCTGCTGGAGATGATCGCGGACGACCGCGCACTGCGCAGCCACTCCCACGAGGTGCTGGCCACGGCGATGTACGAGATGGCGGCGGCCCGCACCCCGAAGGGCGCCTTGGCAGCGGGCGGCCAGAATGTACTGATCCGCCTGAAGCGAGTCCTCGGGCCCCGCAAGGCTCCGCACCCCGCCCTGTGGGGTTCTGCGGCCGCCGCGGTCGTGACGGTGCCGCTGCTGCCGCTGCTGGTCGCCTGTCCGCCAGGTCTCGGCTGACGCCGGGCAGACATGCTCCGCGTGAGGCCGCTGTGACTCGGATTCACTTGCGATACGTAATACGAAGCTACTAAGTTCTAAACTCGCTCGATGAATCGGCGCTGGGCTCGGGCCAAGGCTCGCGCCCAGTGTCGGATCCATGGGGCAGTGCCGAAGCCGGCTGGTGTCGCACGACGACCAGAGCCCGTCGCCCGGTTCACAGACGCGCAGAGGAGTCACTCCACGATGGGAACGCACCGTCGGCCGAAGCCGCCCAGCCGCGCCCGGATCGCCACGCTCGGCATGGCCGCCGGCGCCGTCAGCCTCCTGCCGACGCAGAGCCAGGCGGCCCCCAACCCCACTGTGGACGAGGTCCGCAAGGAGGTGGAGCGGCTCTACGAGGAGGCCGAGGCCCCCACCGAGGAGTACAACGCCGTCCGCGAGAAGCAGAAGAAGCTGCAGCGCGAGGCCGACCAGGCGCAGGACCGGCTGGCCCGCAAGCAGCAGGAGATCAACGAACTGCGCGAGGAGATAGGCCCGTTGGCGGCCGCGCAGTACCGCAGCGGCGGCGTCGACCCGAGCGTGCAGCTCTTCCTGTCCGGCGACCCGGACAACTACCTCGACCAGGCCCAGATGCTCGACCGCACGAGCAGCCGACAGGCCGAAGCTTTGCGGACGATGCAGAGCAAGCAGCGCGAAATCGCGCAGGAGCGCTTGGCCGCCCAGAAGCGTCTGAAGGATCTGGAGGAGACGCGCACCAAGGCCGCGAAGACGAAGGACGAGGTCCAGGACAAGCTGGCGAAGGCGCGCAAGCTCCTCAACAGCCTGACTGCCGCCCAGCGCGCCAAGATGGAGGCCGATCAGGAGCGTGAGGACGCCGCCGCGGGCGCCAGCGACTCCCCGGCGACGTACAACGGCCCGGCCAGCGGCCGCGGCAAGGCCGCACTCGACTTCGCGTACGCGCAGCTCGGCAAGCCTTACGAGTGGGGCGCGACCGGCCCCAACTCCTACGACTGCTCGGGCCTGACCGGCGCCGCCTGGCGCGCGGCGGGCGTCTCACTGCCGCGTACCGTCCAACAGCAGTACGACGCCGGCCGCAAGGTCGCCAAGTCGGACCTGCAGCCCGGCGACATCATCTACTGGTACAACAGCACCCAGCACAACGGCATGTACGTCGGTAACGGCAAGGCCATCCACGCGCCCCGCACCGGCAAGAACGTGGAAATCGTCCCGTTGGACTCGATGCCGTTCTTCGCCGCCAGCAGGCCCTGAGCGTCAACTTCCGCACTGCCCGAGGAACTTCAGTGACCGCACGCCCGGCTGTCCGCCCCCTGCTCGCCATGGCAGGCGCTTCGATCTCCGCCTTGGTCCTCGCCGCTTGCGGAGGCGGTTCCTCTGACGCGGACATGACGGCAGACGCATCCGACTCGTCGGAGGCTCTGTCTCATGTGCACGGCCTGGGTGTCGATCCCGCTGACGGACGTGCGTACGTCGCCACCCACAGCGGCCTGTACACCATGGCCGAGGGGGAGAAGCCGAAGCTCGTCGGCGACCGCAAGGACGACTTTATGGGCTTCACCATCACCGGTGAGAACACCTTCATCGCCAGCGGACATGGCGCCCCCGGTAGCGACCGTCCGGGCAATGTCGGCCTGATCGAGAGCAAGGACGCGGGCCGTACCTGGACGTCCCGGTCCTTGTCGGGAGAGGCCGACTTCCACTCCCTGGAGTCGGCCAAGGGCACGGTCTATGGATACGAGGGCGGCCGGATCCGGACGAGCAGGGACCTGAAGAGCTGGGAGGACGGCGCGACGCTGGAGGCCCTCGACCTCGCGGTGAGTCCCAACGGCGGCAGGCTGCTGGCCACCACCGCGGAGGGCGTCGTCACCAGTACCGACGGCGGGCGCACCTTTGCCGAGAGGGCCGAGCCAGTGCAGGCGTTCCTGTCCTGGCCCACGGAGAAGTCCCTGTTCGGCATCGACCCGTCCGGGAAGCTGAGCAGCAGCGCGGACGGTGGCAAAACGTGGAAGCAGCTTACGGCCGTGCCCGGCGGACAGCCCCAGGCCCTGACCGCTGTCAACGCCGACCACATCCTCGCCGCGACACAGACGGGCGTGCACGAGTCCCGCGACGGCGGCAAGACCTTCACCGAACTCGCGCCGCTCACGTCGTGACACCGCTGACGGGCTGGGGATCAACGACCCTTGTCCGAAGGACAGCCGCGGGACAGCCGGATACTCAGGACGAAGACACAGCCCCAGCACCTGCCTGAGCAGCGCCAACTCCGCGGTACCGCTCAGCAGCCCTTCACACTGCAGGGCGCGACTGCCTGCTCAGGCCGGCATGTGGGAATCGAGGAAGGCTTTGAAGGCGGGAGCGAGTGCCCGCCCGAGTTCCTCGGCTGTTTCCACCGTGCCGAACGGGGCCGCGGGCGCGAGTTCGCCGTGGGGCAGGACCTGGACGGCGGCCGCGGCGAGTTCGCCGGGATGTCGTGCGTCGGCGCCCGGCACGATCAAGGTCGGGACGGTGATGGCCCTCAGGTCGTCGACACTGCGGAACGCCCGATCACGACCAATGCCGCACGCGGCCACGATGCTCGCGGGATCGGCGCGGGGAATGGCCTCGCGTACGAGGTTCCCAATGACGGGGGCCAGGGACGGCAGTAGATCACTCCACGCGGTGCCGAGCCCGCTGGACCGCACGCGGGCGGCGAACCGTTCCAGCAGCTCGGCCTCGGCCTGCTTGGCATCGTCGTCCTCGATGTCCTCCAGGCTGATCACCAGTGCCGCCCATATCCGCTCGGGGTGGGCCGTGGCGGCGCGCAATGCGATGGTGCCGCCCAGACCGGTACCACCGACTGCAGCCCGCGACAGTCCGAGATGGTCCATCAGCGCACGGACATCGTCGGCGTACTGGGACCACGTGTGGCGGGCTGGATCGACGCAGACCGACCGGCCGTACCCGCGCACGTCCGGCAGTACGACCCGGTAGCGGTCGGCCAGGAGACCCGCCAGGGGCAGAAGGCTGCGATGATCCGGGCCGCCGCCGTGCAGCAGGAACACCGCTGGACCCGCTCCGACGCTCACCGCATAGAGGGGGCATCCATCGCTGCCCTGGTAGGTGATGTCCATCGTGTCGTCTCCCCGCAGGCCAGGACGCAGTCGTCCGAACAGACCACCGACCATACCCGGCGGGGGTACTTCATCGGGGGCGGGGCCGAGAACAGCCCATACCGGTTGCGCCTGCCGCGGCTGAACGACCGGCATACAAGGCTCGTCCCCGCATCAGCCGACCGCGAGCCCGGCCGCCTGATCTCCCGGCTCGGCGGTTCGCTGTCGCGTCCGGGACTCCTGCTGTCTGCGCCAGCCATAACGGGTCAGCCCCTTCGGCTTGTACACCGAGAGCACCACCGCGATGAGCAGTACCAGCAGAGCTGCTCCGGCGTCGGCCAGCAGCTGGACCCTCATCCCGAAGTGATCGCTGGCGGACACGCTCGCCTCGGCCGCGGCATCGGCGACTTGGCCGACAACCTGCATGTGCACGAGCAGCAGGACGGTCGCCACGACGTTGATCAGTAGCTTGAACAGGACCCAGTAGTGACGGAACAAGCCCCACGCGGTCCCCAGGGCCTGGAGCAGTCCGGTCAGCAGCGAGGCAAGACTCAACGGGACCAGGACGAGCCAGCCCGTCAACTCCATCGCGACGTAGGCGCCCCGCACCGTCTGGGCGTCCCGGCTGGTCAGACCGACAACGGCGAGGGCGAGGAAGACGGCGACGGCGCCGAGCCAGCCGACCGAGGAGGTGACGTGCGCGGTGAGCGCGAGCTTGCGGAGACGGGGGTTCATGGCCGTCACGGTCAGTGGCCGCCCATGCCGCCGCCGATGGCATGCATGAGCACGAACGCCACGAGCAGGGCTGCGCCGGCGGCGATGGCGAGCGACTTCGCCCAGCGTGGCATACCGGGATGCGCCGCAGGACCGGGCTCCTGACCAACGGCGTCCGGGCGGGAGGGCGAGTCAGCCATGTGCGTGTCCTTCGTGGTGCTCGGATGACGTGCGATGTGTAGGCAGTTTACGAGACACCGTGTCCACGACATCAACCAGACTGTATCGACATCGCCGCCACGTACACTGATCCGGTGCCGAAGCTGTGGAACGAGACGATCGAGGCGCACCGCCGCGCCGTGCGCGAAGCGATCCTGAACACAACCGCGGAGCTGGCAGCCGAGCAGGGCCTGCGGTCGGTGACGATGTCGCAGATCGCCGAGAAGGCCGGCATCGGCCGGGCCACGCTGTACAAGTACTTCCCAGACGTCGAGGCGATCCTGCTCGCCTGGCACGACCGCCAGATCACCGAACACCTGGGACAGCTCACAGAGGTCCGCGATCAGACTGATGGAGCCGACGAACAACTCGAGGCGGTCCTGAGGGCGTTCGCTCACATCTCACGCCAGTCCCGCGGGCACCACGGCACCGAACTCTCGGCATTCCTTCACCGAGACGAGCGCGTCGTCCAAGCGCAGCAGCAGCTCCGCGGCATGATCCGGGACCTGCTGGCCGAGGGCGCGCGGACCGGCGTCTTCCGTGACGACGTCGCGCCCGACGAGCTGGCGATCTACTGCCTCCACGCCCTGACGGCCGCTGCCGCCCTGCCCTCCGAAGAGGCGGCCGACCGGCTCGTCACAGTGACCCTGTCCGGGCTGCGCGACGGGCACCCCACGCCGGACGACCGGAAGCCGACGAGCCGACACGAGCACCACGGCCGCCAGGCAGGGCAACCAGGCCACTGACTCGCCCCTCTTCCCGCGACTCCACATCAGCCTGGGCAGCAGCCTCAGCGGCCCTCAAGCCCCGCATCGCAGAAGAGGACTGACCGACTCAGCACGGGACGGGGAATGTGCACTGGCACCGACGACGACTGAGGTGCACGCTCTGCCCCTACGATCCTGAATTCTTCCGTCTACATGGTCGTCCAGGCCCACATGCACGCCGTCGCTGCACCGCAGCACCTTCGAACGCCGCTCCCAGGCGCTCGCTTTCATCAGCTCCCTGGGCTGAATCTGCCCGCAGCACGCGCAAGGCCATGGCCGGAGGGGCCGGCACACGATTCCGCCACCACAGCACCGCACATGGGGCCGAGTGCGCCCTGCGTCGCAACTCCGGCGGCACCGTTACGTTCGTGCACCCGCCGTAGGGCGGGTTGCACGTAGTCCCGGGCGGACTTCGGATTCAGAGTGGAACCCATTACTAAATTACTTAGCACTTCACGGCTACTGTTTCCCCATGACCGATCCGCACGCCCCGGGGCTGCTCTCAGCGCCGTGCCAGATACCTCTGCATGGCACGGTGCAGGGTCTTGTTGACGGCGCCTTCAAGCGCCAGCTCCCACTCACCGAGCGTTTCGACGACCTGGCCTCCCGTTCCGAGCTTCCAACGCATCAGGCCGAACGGCCGCTCCTGCGGATCCAGTACGTCGGGCACGCCCCGCATGTCGTACACCTCGGCACCGAGCGCGTGCGCGTCCCGGAGCATCCGCCACTGCAGGGCGTTGCTCGGCCGCACCTCACGGCGGTGGTCTGCGGACGCCCCCGTCTGGTACCAGGCCCGGCGCCCCGCCACGATCAGTGTGTGCGCGGCGAGCACCGCCCCGTCGTGCCACGCCAGGTACAACCGCATGCGGCCAGGCTCCTCCCCGTTGAGCTCCCGGTACTGGCGCTGGAAGTAGTCCAGCGAGCGTCCGAGCCGGAAACCGTCGCGCCGCTCGGTGAGCTGCAGCAGCCGGTAGAACTCCGGCAGATAGTCGGCCGTACCGACGCAGGGCTCGACGTCGGCCTTCGCCGCCTTCTTTATGTTGCGCCGCCACTCCTGGTTCAGCCCCGCCCACAGGTCGTCGAGGCCGCGGCCGGCGAGCGGCACCTCGAAGAGGTAGCGGGGCTGTGCGTCGCCGGAGTCTCCCTCCTCTCCGCAGCGCCGCCATCCGGCCGCCCGCAGCCGGTCCGCGACGGCCGCGCCGACCGGGTCGACGAGGTCCGGCAGTACGTCCCCGACGCGGCGACCGGGACCGACCGCCTCCTTGAGCGTCGCGGCATTCCAGCGGCGGTACGGCAGCGGCGGCCCCATCCGCACCGCGAAGGCACCGGCCGACCGGAGATGGTCCAGCAGCGGCTGAAGCAGATGCGGCAGCCGCGGGTCCGCCCAGTCCACCACCGGCCCTTCCGGCAGGTAGGCGAAGTACCGGCGGGTTCCGGGCAGTTGCCGGTACAGCACCTGGGCCGCGCCGCACTGGCGTCCCGAGCTGTCGAACCAGCCGAGCCGTTCCGCCTTCCAGCCTGCCTTCACCGCGGCCCAGGACGGGTACTGCAGGAAGCTCGCCTGTCCGGGGAGAGAGTCCAGATACCCCAGGTGCTGCTCGGCGGTCGTGGTCAGCACCTCGTGGCTGCGGGTGTGTGTGGCTTCGGACATCTGCGCCTCTGTCACGGCCATGTGGCAGGTCTCCTCGATCCGTTCCGTACTCCTCCGCCGGGAGGGCGGCGGGACAGACCCGCCTGTCTCTTGCACGCCCGGCGGGCCGGGTCTGTGGCGGGCAATTTCACTGAGCTGCTCGAGCGGCGGGGAGGACACACGGCGTGACGGCTCAGGAACAGGCGGAGGCCGCCACCGGGTCGGTTCCGAAGTCCCGTTCGACGCCCCGGCTGCGCGGCGGGGCCGTGATGATGCTGGGTTCCCTGGCGTCGCGGGCCACCGGGTTCGTCCGCGGCGCGGTCGTGGTCGCCGCACTGGGCACGGCCCTGCTCGGCGACGCGTACAACGTCGCCAACACCGTGCCCAACATCGTCTACATCCTGCTGATCGGCGGAGCGCTCAACTCGGTGTTCGTGCCGGAGCTGGTGCGGGCGGCGAAGGAGCACACGGACGGTGGGGCCGCGTACACGGACCGGCTGCTCACGCTCTGCCTGGCCGCCCTGACCGCGATCACGACGCTCGCTGTCCTCGCCGCGCCCTGGGTCGTCTCCGCGTACACCGACTACACGGGCGCCCAGCGCGACCTCACCGTCGCGCTCGCCCGTTACTGCCTTCCGCAGATCCTCTTCTACGGCGTGTTCACCGTGCTCGGCCAGGTCCTCAACGCCCGCGGCCGGTTCGGGGCGATGATGTGGACCCCGGTCCTCAACAACGTCATCGTGATCGCGGTGTTCGGGCTGTACCTGGTGATCGCCCGCACCGCGAGCACGGCGAGCGAGGTCACGGACGGCCAGCTGCTCCTGCTCGGCCTGGGCAGTACGGCGGGTATCGCCGTCCAGGCGCTGGCACTGCTGCCGTCTCTGCGGGCGTCCGGGTTCCGGTGGCGGCCGCGGTTCGACTGGCGCGGATCGGGGCTCGGGCGGCCGGTGCGGGCCGCCGTGTGGACCCTGCTGTTGGTCCTGGTGAACCAGGTCGCGTACTGGGTGGTGACCCGGCTGTCCACGTCCGCCGGGGTGCGGGCCGTCGCCGAGGGCGTCACGGAGGGCGTCGGTTACACCGCGTACAGCAGCGCCTATCAGCTGTGGGTGGTGCCGCAGGGCATCATCACCGTCTCCCTGGTCACCGCGCTGCTGCCGCGGATGAGCCGGGCCGCCACCGACGGGGACCTGCCGCAGGTGAGCGCCGGCCTGTCCCGGACCCTGCGCACGACAGCGGTGGCGATCGTGCCCGCCGTGTTCCTCTTCCTGGTGCTCGCGCCCCAACTCGCCGGGCTCGCCTACCAGTACGGGCAGGTGAGCGACGCCGACACCCGGGCGATCGGCTGGGTACTGGCGGCGTTCGCACCCGGGCTGGCGGCCTTCTCCGCGCAGTACGTGCTCTCGCGCGGCTTCTACGCGCTCGGCGACACCCGTACGCCGTTCCTGCTGACCCTGGTCATCGCCGGCGTCAACGCGGGATTGTCCGCGGCCTCGTACGTCCTGCTGCCCGCGCGCTGGGCGGTCACCGGCATCGCGGCCGCGTATGCGATCGCCTGCACGGCGGGCCTGGGCTGCACCGCGCTGGTGCTGCGCCGCAGGCTGGGCCGTCCCCTGGAGCGGGTCCTCGGCACGCATCTGCGACTCGGCGTCGCGTGCCTGCCGGGGACCAGCCTGGCGTACGCGGTGAGCGGCTGGTCCACAGACCGGCTGGGCGGCGGCCTAGCAGGGGACGCCTCCGGCCTGGTGCTCGGCGCCGCCGTCATCGGCCTGTCGGTCGTGGTGTTGGCGCGTCCGCTGCGCATCCCCGAGGTCGGCGAGCTCGTTGCTCCGCTGACCCGCCGTTTTGGAGCGAGTGGCCGTCATAGGAGGGGGCGATGACGGACAGCCAGGGGCAACCACCGGACGCACGCAGGGACTTCGAGCGCTTCTACGCCGAGAGCGTCAAGCGGCTCATCACCGTGGTGTACACCGTGACGGGCGACCTCGGCGAGGCGGAGGACGCGGTCCAGGAGGCGTACGCCAGGGCCTGGCCGCGGTGGGAGCAGCTGGTCGCACAAGGAGATCCGACGCCGTGGGTGCGCACGGTCGCCCTGCGCCTGGCCGTCAGCTCCTGGCGCAGGACCCGCAACAGGATCCGCGCCCACTTCCGGCACGGTCCGCCGCCCGACCTGCCCGGCCTCGCACCCGACCACGTCGCCCTGGTCGCCGCACTGCGTCGTCTCAACCCCGAACAGCGGCGCGCAGTGGTGCTGCACCATCTCCTCGATCTCCCGGTGGAGGAGGTCGCCCGCCAGACCGGGTCGACGAGCACGGCGGTACGCTCACGGCTCATGCGCGCACGCCGCGTCCTCAGCGCCCATCTCACCGACTCGCCGGACACGCCGACGGCACGAGCAGGCCGTACAGCGACCGCCGCACAGCCCCGGCAGGAGGTCCTCCCTCATGAATGACGGGACCCGCCGTCCCTCGCAGGACGAACTCGGCACCCTGCTCCACGGCTTCGCCGACGACGCCGAGCCTCTGATCACCGTGAGTGGGGGCGTCACCGACGTGCACGAGCGGGTGCGCCGCCACCGGACCCGCCGCCGGCTGGCGGTCACCACGGCGGGCTGCGCCGCCATGCTCTCCTTCGGCCTGTGGGGCCTGACGTCTCTGCTCGGCAGCGCGCCGGCCGACCGTCCCGAGCGGACCAACCCCGGTCTGGTCTCGGCCGCCTCGATCCTGCCCTCACCGGACAGCGATGGTGGTCTCCCGCGTACGGATTTGCTGTCCCCGTCCGCGCTGCCTTGGAACGCCGGGTATCACTGGCGCACCATAAGCACAGGTAACGGTGCCACCACTCCCCTGCCCACCGGCGGGACGGGTGACTGCGCTCTGCAGTGGTTCGACGGGACCGGCACCGAGGACCAGATCGTTCGTACATACAGAGGAACCAGCAGAGCGACGGCACAGCACCGCATCGCGGCGTACGCAGACAACTCCGCCGCCCAGCATGCCGTAAAACAGCTGGCCGAAGCCCTGCACAGGTGCGGCTGGCACGAGACCCGAAGTCCCGATACGCAGGACCACGGCTCGACGGCACCCGCGCTCTACGAATATGTCCTGACGAACGGGGCGAAAGACCCGCTGCGCGTGACGCTGGTCCAGTCCGACCACCGGGTCGCCGTGCTCGTGCTCGCCACCCAGCAGGCCGGTGATCATGCACACGCCGATCACCGGACAGAGCACTGCATGGAACAGACTGTGAACTCCGCGCAGCCGCATGCTCCTTCACCGTCGTCGACGGGACATTGCTGATGCCGTGATCAGCACCCGCCTGAGCGGTGCGCAGTGGGAACTGCGGCGGACGCTGCGTCGCTCAACGCCCCCGAGGACAAGGTCTGCTGTGATCTGCGCGTCTGCGTCACCGGGTACGCCTGCGGCGGCGGTGGGCGACGAAGCCGCCCATCCCGATGACCTTCACGAGTCAACCGACGCCGAGACCGGCCAAACGGAAGACGGACACGGTCACTGAGAAGCGACCGGAGAGATGCATCTACTAAGATCCTTAGATAAACTCGGGTAACGTAGGCGTCACACACCCCCAAAAGCAGGGGACTGGAGGGGGACATGACCGGATACAGCGACGCCTACACCCCGAGCTTCACCAGCACCTTTCACGTCGCTTCGGACATCAAGGAGGAAGGCGGGTTCCTGTCAGGGATCTCCGCCATCAGCACCCTTGTGATAGCACTGGTCGCGGTTCTTGCGGTGATCGTGACAGCAGAGCTGGCATGGAGGGAGCGGCGCCAGCGCAGGCGGGAAGAACCGGTGGGGTCTACCCCTGAAACCGATCCCCATGAGGGTGACATCTCACCGTAACGACTCGGACGTCGACTACGGTTAATGTACTAATAAACTTAGCGGAGCACTGTGTAGGTCTCCGCTGCGCAGTGCGTGGGCGTCGCCGTCGCCTCTGCGTACCAGCCGAACTCGGCCCCGTCGCCGACATCGTGGGTGGCCTCGTCACCGGGCTGCTGCCCGGCAGCAATCTGCAGGTCTCGGGCCCGGCTGCCGGTCTGACCGTGCTGGTCTTCGAAGCCGTACGCGAGTACGAGCTGCCCGTTCTCGGCGTCATCGTGCTCGCCACCTGCGTACTCCAACTCCTCATGGACACCCTGAAGTTCGGGCACTACTTCCGGGCCATCTCGGTCACCGTCGTCGAGGGCGTGCTGGCCGGGATCGGGCTGGTGCTGATCGCGGGCCAGCTGTTCGCTCGGCCTCGGGGCGGGCACCATCGCCGTGCTCATGCTGTGTAAGAAGCTGCCGGAGGCGATCCAGGTGGTGCCGGCACCACTCGCCGCCGCGGGACTCGCCACGGCCGCTTCGGTGTTCCTCGGCCTGCCGGTGGCCAAGGTGGAGGTCCAAGGACTGCTCGGCGCGATACAGCCGCCGACCCCGAGTGCCTTCGGGGACCAACGCTCTGGAGAACTGGGCGGCACGGCACAGCTCGGAGGGCACCGAAGCCGTGAAGGTCACGTCGGCCGTCTGACGGGCCGAGGCCGCCGCGGGACCGGAATCGCTTCCGGTCCCGCGGCGGCTTCCGCACCCAGAGCCCCCAGGGCCGCGCCGCCAGCCAGGCGTACTGCGCTCGAATAGTAGGAACGGTCCGCGCAGGATCAACCTCGTGTGGCCCCTGCTGGAGGTGGCTGCAACCTCGGCCGGGATACTGAACAAGCCATTGAGCACGCCGGGTTCAGCATCCAGAAGGCGCGGCACTTCGACTTCCTGGTCAACGGCCATACGCCGCCCAACTCCCCGTGTGTCATCCGCGTCGCGCGCAAGCCGGAGAGCCGAGAAACCATCCGCACGCCGCATCCGGACGCACCCACCGCCAGCCGATGGGCCGCCCGGACGGCGCGAGGCGAACGTCAGGCCGGATAGGCCACGTTCGCCATCATCCCGGCCTCGCCGTGGTACGCGTTGTGGCAGTGCAGCATCCACTGCCCCGGGTTGTCAGCGTCGAAGAAGACGGACAGCTTCTTCTTGGGCAGCACGATCGCGGTGTCCTTGCGGGGACCAGAGGTGCCGATCTGGTACGTGTGGCCGTGCAAGTGCATCGGGTGCCACATGTCGGTGTCGTTGACGAAGTCGAGCCGTACGCGCTGGCCCTCTTCGATCATGATCGGGTTCGCCTCGGGGTTGTCCATGTCGAAGGGCTTGCCGTTGATGGCCCAGTCGTACTTGGCCATGCCGCCGGTCAGCTTGAGCTGGTGCGTCACGTCGGCCCTGGCGGACTTCAGGCGCACGTCGTCGGCGGCGCGCAGCTGGGAGGCCGTCATGATCATGCCGTCGAGTTCCTTCGGGCGGACGGTCGGCTTCGGGGCGCTCCCCGAGCCCGTGCGCACCAGCGCGAAGCCGTTCGCGTCCTTGCCCTCGGCCACGGCGACGAGCGGGAAGACGCCGTCCCCCAGGGTGACCAGGACGTCGTAGCGCTCGCCCATTCCGACGAGCAGGGCGTCCACCTCCTGGTGCTGGATCGGGAAGCCGTCTGTGTGGGTGATGGTCAGCTTGTGGCCGCCGAGGGCGATGCGGTAGGCGGTGTCGCCGCCCGCGTTGATGATCCTCAGCCGTACCTTCTTGCCGGGCTTGCCGGTGTAGACGTCGGGGTCGGTCGCCACCCGGCCGTTGATCAGGTGGTGCGGGTACTTGACGTCCCCGGCGTCGCCGCCGAGCAGGTCGCTTTCCGCGCCCATGAGCATGAACTTCATCGACATGCCGCCGGACGAGGAGGCGGAAGCCGAGGGAGACTCAGAGTCCCCCATGTCCATCCCGCTCATGTCCCCCATGTCATGGCCTTCCATACCACTGGAGCTGGGGCTGCTGCTCTCCCCCATGTCGTGCCCCTCCATGCCGCCCATCCCCTGCCTGACCTCGGCGAAGACCTTGTCGGGGGTGCCGGTGACGCCGTCAACCCAGTCGTCGAGGAGGACGACCCACTCGTCGTCGTACGCGAGGGTCTCCTTGGGGTCCTCGACGATCAACGGGGCGTACAGGCCGCGGTCGAGCTGGACGCCAACGTGCGGGTGGAAGAAGTAGGTGCCGGGGGCGTCGGCGACGAACTTGTAGGCGAAGGTGGAGCCGGCCCGGACGGCGGTCTGGGTGGTGGGCGGCACGCCGTCCATGTCGTTGCGCAGCGCGATGCCGTGCCAGTGGATGGACGTGGTGGTCTTGTTCGGGAGCTGGTTCGACAGCTCGGCGACCAGGGTGTCGCCAACGGAGAGCCGGACCTCCTTGCCCGGGGTACGGCCGTCGAAGGCCCAGGTCTTGGGCGTGACGCCGCCGCCCAAGTCGATCATGGCCGGTGCGGCCGTCAGGGTGACCTTCTGCTGGCGCCCGGTGCTCTTGCGCTTCTTCTCGGTGGCGGCGACCGCCGAGGCGTTGGGGTTGATCAGGGCGGTGCCGCTACCTGAGCTATTCGCATTGGTGCACGCGGCGAGCGCTCCGGCGCCTGCGGCTCCCAGCCCGGCGAGCAAGATGGAGCGGCGGTTGATGCTGTTCATGGTGGTGTGTCCTCTGTATCGAAACTGCCGATGTGGTCGCGAAGGGGACGGCACATCGCGCGCCGTCCGGCGCGGCCTACATGCGCAGTTGCGAGAGGACGGACAGATCGGGCGGGGCACGGCCGACCGCACTGGCGGGGACACGACCTTCCGCGGCACGCCCCAGATCCGCGGGCGGGTGGAACGTGCTCTGGCCCGGCGCGGCCAGTTGTACGGAACCGACGCTCGTCGTGGCGCAGTGCTGCATGCCGGGCATGGCACACGCGCCGGAATCAACGCCGCGCGCGGACGATTCCGAGGCGGAAGGCACCGCCTCGCCCGCCATCGCATGGGCCGGGTCCGCCATGGCATGCGCGGCGTGGGCGGGAGCCGGTATGCGAGCAGAGGCCGACGTGGGCGACGCGGTCGTCGTGGACATCACGGATGTCATGGGCGTCTCGTGGTGGACAAGCACGGCCAGCGCGACGCACAGGGTGAGGAACACCCCGTACGCCCAGCGGACGGCCATGCCGCCGCTGTGAGCTGTCCGTATCGCCATGAGTTCCACCTGTGCCGTGCTGGCTGGTCGCCGGAGTCGCATCCTACCCCCAGGGGGTACTGGAACACCTTACGGCCTCACCGCCCGATGAGCTCTTTATCGGGTCGGCAGCCTTCCATGGGAGTGCAGACCGATGTTGACTTCCTCCCCCTCGTGAACGAGGGGGATTCCTACGGCTCGCGCCGTGGGGTTTTCTGCTTCACCGCCGACTGCCCGCCCGGAGTTCTCCGTTGAGGTCTTACACCGGCTCCACAGACAGACACCGCCAGCCCGGCGGCCAGAAGGTTCTCAGCGGCGTTCACGTCCCGGTCATGGGCCGTGCCGCAACTGCCGCACGTCCAGGAACGGACATGCAGCGGCATCGCCTCAGAAAGGCTGCCGCAGGCGGAGCACAGCTTGGAGGAAGGAAAGAAGCGGTCCACCGCGATTACTTCCCGCCCGTACCAGTCGGCCTTGTACTCCAGCATGCTCCGGAACTGGGACCACGCGGCATCACTGATGGCGCGGGCCAGGCTCCGGTTTTTGACCATGTTGCGTACGGTCAGGTCCTCGATCACAAGCGTTTGGTTCTCACGCACGAGTCGAGTGGTCAGCTTGTGCAGCACATCCCGCCTGCGGTCGGCGATCCGGGCATGGATCTTGGCGACCTTCTGGCGGGCCTTTTGCCGGTTGGCACCCTCGCCCTTGGCCTTGCGGGACAGCTCCCGCTGGGCCTTCGCCAGTCGCTCGCGGTCGCGGCGCTCATGCCGCGGGTTGGCGATCTTCTCCCCCGTGGAGAGGGTCAGCAGGTGGTTAAGCCCGACGTCGATACCCACTGCCGCGTCGACCGCCGCGAGCGGCTTGACCCGCGGGTCCTCGCACAGCAGGGAGACGAACCAGCGTCCGGCGCTGTCCCGGCTCACCGTCACCGTGCTCGGCGTCGCCCCCTCGGGCAGGGGACGCGACCAGACGATGTCCAGCGGGTCGGCCATCTTGGCCAGTGTCAGCTGGCCGTCGCGGAACCGGAAGGCGGAGGAGGTGTACTCCGCGCTCGCCCGGGAGGTCTTCTTCGCCTTGAAGCGCGGGTACTTGGCGCGTTTGGCGAAGAAGTTCGCGAAGGCGGCCTGCAGGTGCCGCAAGGCCTGCTGCAGCGGCACGGAGGAGACCTCGTTGAGGTAGGCGAGTTCCTCTGTCTTCTTCCACGCGGTCAGCAGGGCCGAGGTCTGGTTGTAGTTGACCCGTTCCTGCCGCGCCCAGGCCTCGGTACGGGCCGCGAGGGCCATGTTGTAGACCTTGCGCACGCATCCGAAGGTGCGCGACAGCTCGGCTGCCTGCGCATCGGTCGGATAGAAACGGTACTTGAAGGCCCGCTTCACGCCAGTGGCCATGACTCACCAACTATCACATCAACTTGTGACCCCTGCTTGGTAGTTGGCGATGGACGCCGAACCGCCCAGGAGGCGAATCGGCTTTCCCTGCCCTGCTCCGCAGGAGTCCGCTTCCTCCCCCGCCTGAAGGCGGGGGTATCCACGGAGGAATCCGGATGATGAGGATGTTGACGCCGTAGTAGTTGAAGACGAAGGTGGCGAACGCCACGAGCCCGAGCACCGCCGCGCGCCGACCCTTCCACCCGGCAATGACACGGGCGTTGAGGTACGCGGCGTACGCGACCCAAGTGATGAAGGCCCAGGTCTCCTTGGGGTCCCAGCCCCAGTAGCGGCCCCACGCGGCCTCCGCCCACACCGGGCCGCGATGACCGCGAAGGTCCACAGCGGGAACACCAGGCCCGTCAGCCGGTACGCCAACTTGTCCAGCGTCCGCGCGGACGGCAGCCGCCGCCGGAGCCCCGCCGTCCGCCCCGCGACTCGGCCCGCCGCAACCGCGTGCTCCCAGCGGTCGCGGAACAGGTATAGGACGGTGACCACGGCCGCGGTGTGGAACACGCCACCGGAGATGATCGCGGCGGAGACGTGGATCCACAGCCAGTACGAGTGCAGAGCCGGCACGAGCTGCGCGGAGTCCACGTACAGCACCGACACCGCGAGGCCGAGGGTCAGCAGGACCGAGAAGAGGACCGGAACTCCCGGCCAGCGCACGGGCTTCCGGGCTGCCAGTAAACCTACCTACGCGGCCGACGCCATCAGGGCGAAGGCGGTGGAGAACTCGCACATGTTTGCCCCACGGCGGGCAGCTCACCGCGAGACCGCGGGCGAGGACCGAGCCGGAGTGGAGCAGGAGCGCCAGCACGGTCAGCGAGACTGCGATCCGTCCCACCAGGTCGGCCCTGGGGCTGTCACCGGCCGCGCCAGGGCGGTCGCCCGCCGGGGCTCGGTTTTCTTCGTGAGACGTGGCCGCGGGCGGTGCCAGCACTTGCGTGCTGCTTCCTGTTGCACCGTCCACGGCCACGCTCCTCGTCCGGCCGCGTGCGAGTGCGGCCGGGGTCCGCTGTGCCGTCGAGGCGACAGTGGAAGCACGAACTACCTTAGTACTGCCCAAGAGCGCCCCGCGTCGTCCACGGCTGGGGAAGGAGGAGAACCACAGCCGTTCTTGGTCAGCTGGACGGGGAGCAGGAAGAACCCGGAGAAGCCCATGCCGGTCGCGGGCGTCGTGCGCATTGATCACACCTACCGAGAGCCGGTTGCCGTCCTGCGGGCAGGAGCGCGGCAGGTCCGGTGGCGTCGACCGTGCCCTGAAGAGCGGGCCGCGGTCACGGCGCACTCTTCGAACGGGGCTTCCATGCTCTGTCCGGGACAGAGGACGAAAACGGTTGCCCGTGTGGCTTCCTGGAAAAGCGCACGCCGCGATTCAACGGTTCGTCAGCCGACGCCTGATCACCGGGCTCCGTCCGGCGCCCGCGCCACTGCCGGCTCCCTCGGCCCGAGAAACTCGGGTCCGGCTCGAAGGCCGCGCCCACGACCGCCTTGCTCGCTGCGAACAGTCCGCGGGTGGCGCCGTGGTACCAAACTGCGTCGTGGCAGTCGGCCGCCCTGACGCCGTGCGAGTCGACGCCTCCTCCTGGCGCAGCGCGACCGCCTGGCGAATGCGGAACCCTTGGCTGACGAGGATCGCGCGGTCGACGCCGGAGATCTTCTTGGCCCGCACGCAGGAGTCCCAGGTGTCGAAGCCGGCGTAGTCGCTGACCATGCGAGCGTCGGGCACCCCGCGACGGGTGAGGTAGTGGCGCATGGCGTGCGCCTCGTCAATCGCGCCGCCTGCCTTCTGGCCGGCACATCACGGAGAGATAGTTGTATCGCCGAACCACCTGGTTGTACTGTCGAACTATGTCGGAAGAAGGTGGAGCGGCAAATCCAGCCCTGCTTCAAGACGCGCTGCGGAGCTTCGTGCGTGCTTTCGGGCTGCATCAGCCCGAAAGCACTCCGTGTGGTCAGGCGATCCCGGTCTCCGAGGCTCACGCCCTCGGGGAGCTCGCGCAGGAGGGTGAACTGCGGCAGGTGGAACTGGCCCGCCGACTGCGACTGCAGAAGAGCACCGTCAGCCGGCTCGTCGGGCAGCTGACCGCCCGCGGCTGGGTGGAACGCGCCCCAGCCCCCGACGACGGCCGCGGCGTCGTCCTGCGCCTCACGGCTTCGGGACAGAAGGCCGCGCACAACCTCGCCGACGCGCGGCGGGAGAAGTTCTCCCGGTTGCTCGATGCGATTCCACGCGACGAACGAGCGGGCGTACTGCACGCCCTCGAAGTCCTGACGGAGGCACTGGATGAATAACAGCAAGCGCCGACTGTTAACGGCAAGCATCGCCGCAGGGGCTGTCGGCGCGGCGCTGGCCGCCGTCCTTCTGATCGGCGACCCACAGCAGGACAGCGGCGAGGGACGGACCGACCGGCGCCAGGTGGTCGCCGAGCGCGGTCGAACCGTGATGCCTTTCGACCTCGAACAAACCACCCACCACTTCACCCCCACCGAGACGGGCGGGATCCAGGATGTCGTCGCCGACGAGTCCGACGACGCCGAGCAGATCGACCTCATACGCGCCCACCTACAGCAGGAGGCCAAGGCGTTCAGCCAGGGCGATTTCGGCGACCCCGCCCAGATCCACGGCGACAGCATGCCGGGCCTGACGGAACTGGAAGACGGCTATGAGCACATAGAGGTCCGCTATCGCGAACGGCCCGACGGCGCCACCCTCACCTACACCACCGAAGAGCCCGCACTGGTCGATGCGCTGCACGACTGGTTCGAAGCACAGCTCAGCGACCACGGCGACCACGCCGAATCCGGCCACTGACCAGCGAGCCGAGCACTGGAGCAGGCCCATCACCGCGCCCATCGCACGATCGGAGGTGGATAGTTTGAACAATCCTTACGAGTTGAGCGTGGGCGTGCCCTCCGTCGAGGTCTTCCGCCGCCTGCGCACCGATGCCGGCCTCTCGGACAAGGCCCCTGAAGCGGTTGCGCTCGCCCTGCCCAATACGTGGCACGGGGTGGTCCTTCATCACGAGGGGGAGCCCATCGGTATGGGGCGCGTCATCGGTGACGGCGGTACCGCGTTCCAGATCGTCGACGTGTGCGTACACCCCGCACATCAGGGGCGCGCCCTCGGCAAGCGCATCATGGCCGCGCTCACCGAGGAACTGGAGCGCCGGGCGCCCGCCACCGCCTACGTCTCGCTGATCGCGGACGGCCCCGCGCGCTTCCTCTACGAGAAGTTCGGCTTCGCCGACACCGCCACGCACGACTCGATCGGCATGTACCGCGTGATAGGCGGAAGCCATGGGCCCAGCGGATCACGGGCGGAGCCATAAGCGGATTGGTGCAACCGTGACCGCGGTTCCCACCGGGCAGTCGTCCTTCGTCCGCCCCGCCCGCCGCAGTCCCGGCGGACGGATGCGGCTACGGCCCGGATACACCAGCTGATCATGAACATCTCGTTGCAGGCCACCTCTACCGCCCTACGGGGCACGCCCTCGATCGGGGAGCCGTCGCTGCCCTGCACCGGCCCGCCGAGCGGACCCGCCTGCTGAGTGCGCAGGAGTGGCAGGCCACTGGTACTTCGACGGTCGACCAGGTCAACGACTTCGGTTGAGCCGTCCGGCCGCAGGCGGTTCCGGCACTCCTGTAAGCCGTCGACCAGACCGCGGTACGCAATCCCACCGGCCACCTGAACACCCTCCGGCTCCGAAACGTACTAAGGGCACTAGCAGTTAATGCCCAGGTAGCGCCCCTCGCGGTGCTCCGTACGACGAGGCGGCGTCGGCAGCGCAGGCCCGCCAGCTCGGACGAACGGGAAGGTGAAGATGGGAATCCTCGCGCTCAGTTGGGCCATCGCGTTGGTCTCCGCCCTGGTGGCTGCCGTCAGCGCGGTCCGGATGGTGACCACCAGGGGTGAGGCCCGGTTCGCGGCGGGCGGCGACCTGCTGATGGGGCTGTGCATGGCGGCCATGGCCCTGCCGGCGACGGTCGGCTGGTACGCGGGCTACGGCATGTGGTGGTCAGTGGCGTTCGGCCTCCTAGGGCTCGGGGCTGTGGCGATGGCGGTCAAGCACACGCGCTCGTCCGGGTGGAAGCACGGCCGTCACTGGGTGCACCTGATCGTCGGCAGCTTCGGCATGGTGATCATGACGCTGGCCATGACGAGCACGTCCTCCGGTCCGGTACTCGCGCTGGGCGGCGGACACTCAATGGCCCACATGCCGGGTATGGAGAACACAGCGAGCGCGACGAGCACGCACGAGATGGAGGGCATGGACCACACGCACGGCATGGGGTCCACGCACGGAATGGATATGCCGGGCATGACGAATGCCGCGGCCGACGCCGGTTCCTCCGCCGGGTCCGGTTCTGTATGGCGCTTCGTGGTCGCGGCTCTCGCCGTCTACTTCCTGCTGTCGATCGGCGCGTCCGTGTGGGCGAGGATCCGGGGCGCGCGGCGAGGTGGTCGGGGTGCCGGCTCTCGGGGAGGCTGGGGCCGCTGGCTGCTCGCCATGCCGGACACCGTGCTCGTCTACCTGGCGTCGCTGACGCTCTCGGTGTGGGACAGGACCAGGACGGGCCAGCGGGCAGGCCACGGGCGGCGCCGCAAACTCGGAGCCGCGCACGACGCGGCGCTGGCAGCGCATATCGGCATGGGCGGGACCATGTCCGCGATGCTGCTGATGATGGCCGCGTGAAGGCCAGTCGAGTCGCCGCCGACCAGTAGGACGACACCGCGCCAGGGGCCAAGCGCGTGCACCGTGGTGGCCTAGGCATCAGGTCGCGCGAAGTGGGCTCGGCACGGACTCGTATCGCTCAGCAGAGACCCGTATCGCTCAGCACACACAGGCCCGCAGCACGCGAAGCCGTTTCGTCTCCGGTGCCCGGGACGGAGACAATGGACATACGCGATCCACGCGCCCGAGCGGTCTCGGACTCCATGTTCCCCAGCGCAGGCCGCTCACGGGCGCCCGCCCGAAGGGTCCGGTCCGATGTCGCCTTCACACCTTCGCGGACGTACCGTCCCGTTGGCGCTCGGAGCAACAGTCGCCCTGCTGCTCGCGACCGCCTGTGCCGACGGGGACAACGAACCCGCCACCTCTCCCAGCCCCACCGAGACGGGCAGCATCACGATGGAAGACTTCGCGTTCAGCCCGGCGAATCCGGAAGTGCGGCCCGGCGAGAAGATCACCGTGGCCAACAAGGACTCCGCCCCCCACACCGTCACGGCCACCGAAGGCGACGCCTTCGACACCGGGAACATCTCCGGCGGAGATTCCGGGACGTTCACCGCCCCCTCCCAGGCAGGTCGATACGCCTTCGTCTGTACCCTCCACCCGAACATGACAGGCACTCTGGTCGTCCGCTGAGCCGTCCAGAACCTCGACCGGTGCCCGTGCCACACACGGATGCCGACCGAGGTCACAGTCGCGGTGACGGGAGGCGGGCACGGCTGGCGCGCCGGTCATGCCCACCGCCGCCCAGGGGCGGGCGGCTCGCACAGGACCTCGAGTGCCTCTCCGGTGAGGACGGCGGCGACCAGCAGGTCCGCGTGCTGCGTGGAGTGGGAGAAGACCTCGGCCGCGGCGGGTCCCGTGCCGCCCGCCCCCTCGCTGGCCGCCTCGAGCTCCACCGCCCGGTCCAGTACCGGCTCGGCGAGCAGCCACGAGAATCCTCCGCTGACCAGGCCGACAGCTCCGCCCGCGAGCGCACCGCGCCCGAGCAGGGACAGAAGTGACGTCATGAGCGCTCCCTCAGTGGCAGGAGCCGACGAGGAGACCGTCGCAGGCCACGACGCCTACTAAGCAGGTAGGCGAGCAAAGAACCAGCCGGACGGACCATGTGCGCAGCCCCACACGTGGAGGAATACCCCTAGGGGGTATAGTGTTGGTGTCACGGACGGGGCGGGGACAACACCCCTCCCGGAAGCAGCCCACGCACCCACACCCGGAGGAAGTAGCCATGACCACCCAGACGAACTCCAGCTCCGGCTCTTGCTGCGGCTCCTGCGGTTCCGGCGCCACGGTCGACGTCGAGGGCATCGGCGTCACCACCACCTACAAGGTGAACGGCATGACCTGCGGCCACTGCGAGAGCTCCGTCTCCCAGGAGATCTCCGCTCTGGACGGCGTCACCGCAGTCAAGGCCGTCGCCAAGACCGGCGAGGTCACCGTCACCTCCGCCGCACCGCTCGAGGAGGCGGCCGTCCGCGCCGCCGTGGACGAGGCCGGTTACGAGCTCGTCGGCCGCGCCTGACAGCCCCCTCCTGGGCCTACGGCCCCGGACAGCGAATTGCTCCCCACGCCGGGACGTATCGCTCCGCTGATACGGACGCCGTACGTCCCGGCCTCCCCCTGGAGATACGCCCATGACCAGCACGGCTCCCGAGAAGGCCGTCCCCGACACGGCACCCGCGCCCTCCTCCGCGGTCGAGCTCTCGATCGGCGGCATGACTTGCGCGTCGTGCGCGGCCCGTATCGAGAAGAAGCTCAACCGCATGGACGGCGTCACGGCGACCGTCAACTTCGCCACCGAGAAGGCGAAGGTCTCCTACGCGGACGGCATCGACGTCGCCGATCTCATCGCCACCGTCGAGAAGACCGGCTACACCGCCGAGGAACCGCCCCCGCCCGCCTCCGCCACCGCCGACACGAGCGAGGGCGAGGCCACTCCGGCGGCGGACGGCGAACTGTTGTCCTTGCGACAGCGTCTGTACGTGTCGCTGGTGCTCACCGTGCCCGTGGTCCTGATGGCGATGGTGCCGGCCCTGCAGTTCGACAACTGGCAGTGGCTATCGCTGACGCTGGCCGCCCCGGTCGTCGTCTGGGGCGCCTTCCCCTTCCACAAGGCCGCTTGGACGAACGTCCGCCATGGTGCCGCGACCATGGACACCCTGGTGTCGATCGGCACGCTCGCCGCGCTCGGCTGGTCGGTGTGGGCGCTGTTCTGGGGTCACGCCGGGATGCCGGGCATGCGGCACGGCTTCGAGTTCACCGTCTCCCGCGGGGACGGCTCCTCCTCCATCTATCTGGAGGCCGCGGCCGGGGTGACCACGTTCATCCTTGCCGGGCGCTATCTGGAGGCGAAGTCCAAGCGCAAGGCCGGTGCTGCGCTTCGGGCACTGCTGGAACTGGGCGCCAAGGACGTTACGGTGCTGCGGGGCGGCAAGGAAGTACGCATCCCTGTCGTGCAGTTGGCCGTCGGTGACCGTTTCGTCGTGCGTCCCGGCGAGAAGATCGCCACCGACGGGACTGTCGTCGAGGGCGCGTCGGCGGTGGACGCTTCCATGCTCACGGGCGAGTCGGTGCCGGTGGACGTGACCGTCGGCGACGCCGTGACGGGCGCGACCGTGAACGCCGGCGGCAGGCTCGTCGTCGAGGCGACCCGCATCGGCGCGGACACGCAGCTGGCGCGGATGGCGAAGCTCGTCGAGGACGCGCAGAACGGCAAGGCCGAGGTCCAGCGTCTCGCAGACCGGATCTCCGGCGTCTTCGTCCCCGCGGTCCTGCTGATCGCCGTGGCCACCCTCGGCGCCTGGCTCGGCGTTACGGGAGACGCGACCGCCGCCTTTACCGCCGCAGTGGCCGTTCTGATCATCGCCTGCCCCTGCGCCCTAGGCCTAGCCACCCCGACCGCGCTGATGGTCGGCACCGGGCGCGGCGCCCAGCTCGGCATCCTCATCAAGGGCCCCGAGGTCCTGGAGTCCACCCGCCGCGTCGACACCGTCGTCCTCGACAAGACCGGCACCGTGACGACGGGCCGGATGCAGCTTCATGACGTGATCCCCGCACCGGGCGTGGACAAGGACGAACTGCTGCGACTGGCGGGTGCCTTGGAGCACGCCTCCGAGCACCCGATCGCCCAGGCCATCGCTGCCGGTACTACTGAGCAGGTCGGAAGCCTGCCCGTGCCGGAGAACTTCGAGAACGTCGCCGGCCTCGGCGTCCAGGGCGTCGTCGACGGCCACGCGGTGCTCGTCGGCCGCGAGAAGCTGCTCAAGATGGGGGTCCCCCCGCTCGAGCGAAGCCGAGAGTGGGGGAGGGCCATCGAGCTGCCCCGGGAGCTGGCCGAAGCCAAGGCCGCCGCAGAGGCAGAGGGGCGTACGGCGGTCGCCGTCGCGTGGGACGGCGAGGCGCGCGGTGTCCTCACCGTTGCCGACGCGGTCAAGGAGACCAGCGCCGAGGCGGTGGCCGAACTGCGCGCGCTCGGCCTGAAGCCCGTCCTGCTGACCGGTGACAACCAACTCGTCGCCGAGTCGGTTGCCCGTTCCGTTGGCATCGACGAGGTGATCGCCGAGGTCCTGCCCGAGGACAAGGTCGACGTCGTCAAGCGGTTGCAGGCTGAGGGCCGTTCGGTCGCGATGGTCGGCGACGGCGTCAACGACGCGGCCGCCCTCGCCACCGCAGACCTCGGCCTGGCTATGGGCACCGGCACGGACGCGGCGATCGAGGCGGGCGACTTGACGCTCGTACGCGGTGACCTGCGGGTGGCGGCGGACGCGATCCGTCTCTCCCGCAAGACGCTGGCCACCATCAAGGGCAACCTCTTCTGGGCCTTCGGCTACAACGTCGCAGCACTGCCGCTCGCCGCCCTCGGCATGCTCAACCCGATGATCGCGGGCGCCGCGATGGCCTTCTCGTCGGTGTTCGTGGTGACCAACAGCCTGCGGCTGCGGTCCTTCAAGTGAGCGCAAGGGCATGCACCTTCTGCTGATGCGCCCGGCCCGATGAGGCCGGCCGCCTCGGTGTCGGGCCCGTCCCTTGGGCTCGTCGGCTCAGTCCCGAGCCTGTCGGAAGCCCTCCCCCACCGCCGATGACTGCGTGCACAGAGCGAAGTGTGCGGCTTTACCACCGGAGCACCGAGGGCCACCATCATGCACGACCCCTCTATGCCGCCGACTTGCCGCCGCGCTTCCGCCTCAAGCCTCCGCGACCTTGTCCTGTGCCTCGCCAGCTGGTCCATACGCCCCAACAGTGTTCGCAGGCGGCTTCGGACCGGAGGCGAACGTGAACTGTGTCTCGGCGGTCGTCATGCCGGTCCGCAGGAGGCGTTGCCGACCTGCGGGAAACCTGCCGCGCATCGCACAACCGACGACTCCGACGCCTGCCGCGCTCAGCCCAAGTCCCGGAAAATACGATCAGGTTAAATACCTCTACGGTGGATCCTCGTACTAAGTACCTTCGCGATGCCGGTCAGTTGGTGACCGGCATCACCTCGTTTTGGGCCGGTCACCCCGGCCGCACGAGTGGAGGTCAAGCATGCGCAAGGCCCACAGACAGACCGGCGTGGGCGTGTTCGCGGCGATGCTCTTCGCCACGACCGCTCTCGCCGGTTCCGCACAAGCACATGACGGCGTCTCGGCAACCGACGGCGCCATCGACAACGCGGCGGCCAGCCACGGCCACGACCAACACGGCGGCAGCGACGGACATCTGCCTGCCACTCAGAAAAACGCCCAGCTGGTCAGCAAGCTCAAGCTGAGCAACGTGGTC
The DNA here is from genome assembly GCF_036173125.1 of Streptomyces sp. NBC_00286. Lineage (NCBI taxonomy): Bacteria > Bacillati > Actinomycetota > Actinomycetes > Kitasatosporales > Streptomycetaceae > Streptomyces > Streptomyces sp. NBC_00286. Next base: position 9,790,472 of record NZ_CP108054.1, on the reverse strand, counting down.
GAAGGCAAGATCGCCGACGTCGGTGTCCACAAGGTATACGCCTACCTCGCCTCCTGGGGCGGCGTCGGCTGCGACAACACCGGCGTGTACGTCGTCGACATCCGAAAGCCCAGCAAGCCCAAGGAAGTCGGCTTCATCCCCGCTCCGGCGGGCAGCGCTCCCGGCGAGGGCATCCAGACGGTGCACCTCTCCACGCCGTCCTTCAACGGTGACGTGCTCGTCAGCAACAACGAGATCTGCGGCGAGACCGGCTCCGGCGGCATGAACATCTACGACGTCAGCAACCCCACCAAGCCGAAGGCACTCGCCGAGGGCGTCGGCGACTTCACCCTGGGCGGCGAGAAGACGGAGACCGCCCGCCAGATCCACAGCGTGTTCGCGTGGGATGCGGGCCGCAAGGCGTACGCCGTGATCGTCGACAACGAAGAGGGCACGGACGTCGACATCATGGACATCACGGATCCGACGAAGCCGCAACTCATCGCCGAGTACGACCTGGACGAGACGTTCCCGCAGATCCTCCAGGCCGCTCCGGACAACCTGACCGAGGTCTTCCTGCACGACATGGTCGTCAAGAACATCCGCGGCCGCCAGGTCCTGCTGGCCTCCTACTGGGACGCGGGCTACGTCGCCCTGGACGCGACCGACCCGAAGAACCTCAAGTACATCGGCGACACCGACTTCACCGACCCCGATCCCGAGGGCACGGCGAACGGGCGTGACGTGGCGCCGGAAGGCCACGGCCACCAGGCGGAGTTCACTCTCGGCAACCGGTATGTGATCGGCGCCGACGAGGACTTCGGCCCGTACGCGCTCTCGGCCCGCAACCTCGACGACAACGCCGCCGTCACAGCCGGCCAGGGCATCCCGCTGGAGGCGGGCAAGACCATCACCGGCGACACGGTGCACGTCGGCCTGGGCTGCAACGACAGCCCCGCCGTCCCCGCGGGCGACCCGGCCAACGTGGACATCGCCGTAGTGGAGCGCGGCGTCTGCACGTTCACCGAGAAGGCCGCCGACATCGAGGCGGCGGGCGGCTACGACGCCGTACTCGTCTTCAACCGCACCGGCTCGGACGCCTGCGACGCACAGAGCGGCATGACCGTCGAGGGCACCCTGCCGACCTTCGGTGTCGCACCCCCGCGGCCAGGGCTTCGCCGCCTTCGACCAGCCCTACAGCAACGAGGACTGCCTCGCCGGCACCGGTCCCGCCACCCTGCCGGTGGACATCGGCACCAAGGGCGACCGGCTCACCTTCTCCTCGCACTTCGACGGCTGGGGCTACGCGCACCTCTACCGCAACAAGGACGGGAAGATGACCGGGCTGGACACGTACGCCATTCCGGAGAGCCAGGACCCCGCGTACGCCTCCGGCGCCGGTGACCTGTCGGTCCACGAGGTGGCGACCTCCGGCGTCCGGCCCGACCTGGCGTACTTCGCCTACTGCGCGGGCGGATTCCGGGTCACGAAGATCAAGAACGACAAACTCGTGGAGGTCGGCCGCTTCATCGACGAGGGCGGCAACAACTTCTGGGGGTGCAGACCTTCAACTCCTTCAGCAAGGAGTACGTCGCGGCCTCCGACCGCGACTTCGGGCTGTACATCTTCGAGTACAAGAGTCACTGAGTTGATCTGAGCCCGGCGGGGTCCCACACGGCATCAGAGCCACCATCGGGGCCCCGCCGACGCCTGCTTGCACCTCAAAGAGCATGGCCCGACCCAGCGACCCCGGCCAGTCCGACAGCGCGAGAGCTTCCGGCCGCCACGTCAGCCGGTGGTCCTGGCCCAGTCACCGGACACGACGAGCCGCAGCCTCAGACACAGCCCCAACACCCGTTTCATCAGGACCACTTCGGCCGATCCGACCCCGCACAGCGACCGGCAGGGGCGGCTCGAGGCAGCCAGCGGCAGCTCTCCGATACGCATACACCAGAGCATACCCCTAGGGGGTAAAAAGAGAACCGCGCGACCCCTCTTGCATACCCCCCACCCGTATGCTAGCTTGCCTTCCCTTCATACCCCCTAGGGGTATATTGAAGGGGAGGAAAACCTCATGTCAACCGTCAACCCCCGGCGCTGGTGGGCACTCCTCGTGCTCGCCACCGCCCAGTTCATGGTGATCATGGACACCTCGATCATCGGCGTGGCCCTGCCCGAGATGCAGCGCGACCTCGGCTTCTCCCAGGGCGATCTGCAGTGGGTCTTCAACGCGTACGTCATCGCCTTCGGTGGACTGCTGCTGCTCGGCGGCAGACTGTCGGATCTCCTGGGCGCCCGGCGGATCTTCGTGACCGGCTGGACCGTACTGATCGCGGGCTCGGTCGTCGCCGCAGCCGCCACCACCGCGTGGGTCGAGGTCCTGGGCCGTGCCGTCCAGGGCGTGGGCGGCGCGCTCATCGCACCTGCCTCCATGACCCTACTGATGATGCTCTTCAGCCACGATCCGAGGGAACTCGGCAAGGCCCTCGCGCTGTACGGCGCCGCGGCCCCGGCCGGCGGCACGGCGGGCGTCTTCCTCGGCGGCGTCTTCACCGAATGGGCCAGCTGGCCCTGGGTGTTCATCATCTACATCCCGATCGGCATCGCCACCCTCCTGGCCACCGGCCTGCTGCCGGCGGTCGCGGGCCGACGCGGCTCGGTCGACGTCCTCGGCGCCGTCACCGTCACGGCCGGTCTCGCGCTCGCGGTGTTCGCGGTAGTGCGTGCTCCCGAGATCGGCTGGGGTGCCGCCCAGACCGTGCTCGAACTCCTCACCGCCACCGTGCTGCTGGCCCTCTTCCTGGCAATCCAGCGCTCGGTCAGGGCACCACTGATGCCGCTGGGCGTGTGGCGGACGCCGGGCCTCGCCCCGTCGAACCTGGCGATGACCCTGCTCGGCGCCGCCTGGATCCCGATGTGGTACTTCCTCAACCTCTACCTCCAGCAGGTGCTCGGCTACGGGGCCTTCGCCAGCGGCGCCGCGCTGCTGCCGATGACCGGTCTGCTGATGGTCTTCATGACGATGATCACCGCACGACTGCTCGGCCGCTTCGGCCCCAAACCGTTGATCGCGGGCGGGCTGCTCGTCCTGGCCGCGGGCCTGCTGTGGCTGGCCGCCGTGGAGCCGACCGGCACCTTCGTGGTGGACGTCCTGCCGGCCTCGCTGATGGCCGCGCTCGGCATGTCGCTGGCGTACATCCCGGCGATGATGGCCGCCATGTCGGGCGTACCCCAGGAGCAGGCGGGCCTGGCCTCCGGCATCGTCAACACCACCTACCAGGTGGGCTCCGCCCTCGGCCTGGCCGCGCTCACCGCACTCGCCACCTCCCAGGGCGCGGATCGGCTCGGCGACTTGCCCGCACTCACCGACGGATTCAGCGCCGCGTTCCTCGCGGCGGCGGGCATCGCGGCCGCCGGCGGTCTCCTGACCGCACTGCTGATGCGCGGCGGCGGGTCCGCGAGCGCCGAGGGAGCGCAAGAGCCCACCGCCCGGCCGCAGGACGACTCCGTGAACGCCTAGGAGACCGTTGGAACTGCGTGATCTCGTCGTGGAAACAGGCGACACGCCAGCCACCGCACGGCTCCTCGGAAGGGCAGCGCTCTTCGAGGGACCGAGCGGTGGCTGCATGCTCTCTTGCCGCCCAGCTGCCAGCACGACGAACACCATGACGTCGTCGTTGACCGGCGACATCAGCACGCTTCCACCAGGAGCGCACCAGCGGCGTAGTGCCAGGTACACGGCCAGTCCGCACGACGGGACATACAGGCACTCACGGCCGAGCCGCTCACGCATCAAATCCTCGAGGGCGCCGCCGACCGACGGCGCGCATCGCCTCCGGCCCGCACGTGAACACCCAGCCATCAACCTCGCCGCAGCCGACCGGCCCACCCTCATCCCGAGACACCTTCAGCAACAAATCCGTCACGCCGTGCGATCGAGCACACCCGGACTGGCGTCAACGTTCCCATTTATCTAAATTACTTAGTAGCTAGAGCGGGTTCGACGAGCGCCCCACAGCCCACCGGGAGGCCCTCATGCCTCAGTTTCTGTATCCACTGCTCCTCCTGGCCTGCCCGATCGGCATGGGCCTGATGATGTGGTTCATGACGCGCGGGGGGTTGCACGTATCACGGCGGGGCACCTCGATCGACTCACCCGCGGCGCACTGCGAGCTGAACGAGCTGCGCAAGGAAGTCGCCGAGCTGCGCGCCGCACAGAAGGACACACGCCGAACCTTGTGAACTGGGCTCCCATGGCCGCGATAGCGATACTGATCGGCGGCCTGCTCCTCGCCGCGATCTACTACGACATAGCCCGGCTGGTCAGCACGCACCAGAGCCGTTGCCCTCCGCTGGCCCGAGTCAGGGGCAGGCGCGCGGCGCTCGAGGATGAGGAGCGGTGGTGCGTCGGCCTGCTGCTGCACGGGCGGATCGACAACACTCCTACCAGCGACGCATGAGCGGCCTTGCCCATGGCCGACCCTTCGTCGGACCCCGGCCTCGCCACTGATCAAACCTCTCATTTCTACTAACCCAATTAGTGACATAGCATGGCTGCCAGCCGCCGACCGGAGGCCGTTGTCAGGCTCCCCGGTTTGACGTGTCGCCCGGTCGGCGGCCCGATCCCGAGGAGCAGCCCCATGCGCACCTGGCCCGCCCGCAGATGGGCCGTGGCAGCAGCGGTCACGGTGATCGCCGCACTCGTCATCGGCGTCCCGACGGGCGTGGTGCCGACCCCCTTCTACACGCGGATGACCCCCGTGCTCTGGTGGAACTACCCGGTGTGGCTGGTCAGCTCCGTACTGGAGGGCCTCCTCGTGGCCACGTACGTCCGCATCGGCTCAGCCGAAGCCCCCGAGGCCGCGCTGCCCGAGCGTCCTCGCACCGCTCGCGCCCTCGGCGCGGGGCTGCTGTCCGTCTTCGCGGTCGGCTGCCCGATCTGCAACAAGCTAGTCGTGCTGGCCATCGGCGTCAGCGGCGCCCTGTCGTACTTCGCTCCGCTGCAACCGGTACTCGCCGCCGCCTCGGTGGCGCTGCTGGTCCACGTGCTCGTACGACGACTGCGCACCGCGAACGTCTGCGCAGTGCCTTCGTGAGGGCCGGACCTCCGCGCGTGACCCGCCGCCCCACTGCGGCCACCATCCGGTCCTGGGCAGCCGCGTCCGCCGGGGGACTGCTCCTCTACGCCTCGTTCCCGCCGGTCGGATGGTGGTTCCTGGCCCCGCTCGGCCCGGCCCTGACTGATCCTGGCCGTGCGCGGACGGCGCGCCAGATCCGCCTTCACCGCGGGCGGGATCTTCGGTATCACCTTCCTCGCCCCGCTGATCGTCTGGCTGGCGAACCTCGGCCTGGTCCCGTGGCTCACCCTCACGGCGGTCCAGGCCCTGGTCTTCGCGCTCGCCGCGATGCCGCTGCCCCGCTTGATCGCGCTGCCGGGCTGGCCGCTGTACACCGCCGCGTGGTGGGTGGTCCTGGAGGCAGTACGCGGCCGGGCTCCACTGGGCGGCTTCCCCTGGGGTCGGCTGGCCTTCGGGCAGGCGGATGCCCCGTATGCCGGCTGGGCCGCTGTGGGCGGCGGCCCAGCCCTCTCCTTCGCCGTCGCGTTCCTGGGATCGCTGCTGGTGTACGGCCTGACGGCATGGCGCGGCGGCCGTCGGCAGGTCAGCGCGGCCATATGCCTCGGCGTGGTCGCCCTGATCACGACACCGCTCGCCCTCCCCGCCCGGAGGACATCCGGACCGAGCGCCGTGGTCGCCGTCGTCCAGGGCAACGTCAAACGCGAGCGCACGCTGGAGGAGCAGGCTCGATTGCGCAACGTCGCACAGAACCACGCCCGCGAGACGAAGGCCCTGGCCGCCGCCGTGCGCCGCGGCGAGGTCCCGCGTCCGGACGTCGTCCTGTGGCCGGAGAACTCCCTCGACGGCGATCCGGGACGCAATCCGGAGCTTGGCTCCCTCGTCGCCGACGCGGTCCGGGAACTGGACAGCCCCTCCCCATCGGCGCCCTACTGGAAGCCCCCGGCGGCCGGGCGTACAACGCCGGCCAGCTGTGGCTGCCCGGCCAGGGCCCGGCCTCCTGGTACGCCAAGCGCCAGCTCATACCCTTCGGCGAGTACATACCGGCGCGTTCGCTGCTCGGCGGCCTCGGCGCGCTCCAGCTCATCCCGCGCGACCTCCTGCCCGGTACTTCCACGGCCCCGCTGGAGGCGGGGCAGGTGCTGCTTGGTGACGTGATCTGCTACGAGATCGCGTACGACGACCGGGTCCGGGACACCGTACGGGCGGGCGCCAATCTCCTCGTCGTCCAGACGAACAACGCGACGTACGAGCGCGGTATCCAGGCCGGGCAGTCCGAACAGCAGCTTGCGATGGCCCGCATCCGCGCGATCGAGTACGGACGGGCGGTCACCCTCGCCTCGACGAGCGGGGTGAGCGCCATCGTCGGGCCGGACGGACAGGTCATGGACCGGCTGGGGACCTGGCGTGCCGGCCATCTGGTGGAGCGGGTACCGCTCGCTTCGGGGCTCACCCTCTCCGAGTGGCTCGGCGTGTGGCCTGAGGTGGCGCTGGGGGCGCCCGTTCTCGTCGCCCTGGCGCTCTCGCTGCGTCGCTCGCGGCGTGCCACAGCGCAGCTCAGGCGCCCGCTTCCCTGCCCGAGCATGACCAACAATTTACTAATCTACTTAGATGAACCTCCTTATCGTGCAGGTACGGAACTCGCCGTACGGCCCAGCCCATCGACCGGAGTCCTGTACCTGGGCCCGGCACCCGTGAGGGCGCTGCATCATCCTGGGCGTCTTCGTCGCCGTCCAGCTCGACTCGCACCGCCGGGGCCACATGAGCAGCGGAGGGAATCGGGCTCTTGACGGGCGTCTGCGGCAGGCCTCCGCCACTCTCCGCACCGCCCTCTTGTCGGTCCTCGATCGGCCGCCCGTCACTCTGCACAGACATACTAAAGACCTTAGTTCTGACGGGGACTGCGGTCGATGTTCTCCACGCGCATCCGCCACCCGACGGAGGAGTGCCTATGCAGCATCACCTGGATCACCCGATGGGCGACCGCGAGGAGCGCAGCACCGCGATTCTCAAGCGCCTCCGGATCCACCTGCCATCCCAGCGACGGAACGCCCCCGGCGCCACCCCTTGGCATATACCCCATGGGGGTATATGCTCCTGACCGCGGCTCAACGACGGGCCCCTATGGACGGGAATGGGGATGAAGGTCATGGACCACAGCGCGCACCACACCAGCACCACGCACGAGGGCCACCACGGCCACTCCGACCATGCGGTACCCGATGGGGGACACGGCGGAGCGTCCTGGGCCATGGCGGCGAAGGCGACGCTGCACTGCCTCACGGGGTGCGCCATCGGCGAGATCCTCGGCATGGTCATCGGCACCGCCCTGATGTGGGGCAACGTGCAGACCATGGTCCTGGCGATCTCGCTGGCGTTCCTGTTCGGCTACTCGTTCACGCTCTTCGCCGTGCGCCGGGCTGGCCTGGATCTCAAGACCGCGATCAAGGTGGCACTCGCCGCCGACACCGTCTCCATCGCCGTGATGGAGATCGTCGACAACGGCATCATCGCCCTCACCCCGGGCGCGATGGACGCCCACCTTTCCGACGGGCTGTTCTGGTCCGCCCTTCTCGGTGGGTTCGGGGTCGCGTTCCTGATCACCACGCCGGTGAACAAGTGGATGATCGGCCGTGGCAAGGGCCACGCCGTCGTCCACGCCTACCACTGACCACCGACCCGACCAGCGTGCCCGGGCATCCCTGAGAGCAAGGGGTGTCCGGGCGCGTTTGCGTCGCCGCACCATGGTCAACCCGTCAGAGGCCGGGGGTGGACTGCACGCGGCCGCCCGGCCCGCCGGCCTCCGGCAGTGAAAGGAGGCACCCCGTGACGACCACAGTCAAGGACATGCTCGCCACCTACCCTGCCGACCTCGGCGAGGTCGACCGCGAGAAGCTCACCAAGTGCATCGAGGAATGCATCGCCTGCGCGCAGGCATGTACGGCCTGCGCGGACGCCTGCCTGTCCGAAGGCACGGTCGGCGAACTCACCAAGTGCATTCGCACCGACATGGACTGCGCCGACATCTGCACCGCCACGGCATCCGTGCTGTCCCGCCACACCGGCTACGACGCCAACGTCACTCGCGCCATCCTCCAGGCGTGCGCGACCGCCTGCAAAGCCTGCGGCAACGAATGCTCTTCGCACGCCGACATGGAGCACTGCCGTGTCTGCGCCGAAGCGTGCCGATCCTGCGAACACGCGTGCAATCAACTCATCCAGACCCTCGGCTGACCGGCACCACGCCGAGACCGGTTTACCGGCACGGCCTACAGCCCTCGGCCGCAGGGAAGAAGGGGGCCGTCACAACAACCAGAACACCAACCCGGCGACAACTCCGCCCCGCCAGCCGACGCCATGCTCACTGACGACCTGCCCGAGGACCAGCAGGTATACGCCAACTCGTTCCATAAGCCAGGGCACACCCAGTCAAACTCCCGCAATTACAGCCCGCTCTGGGCCACTGCCCGACACTATTGAAAACGAACTTCACTACGAATAATTTGGTGTTCCTCGCAGTGCAGGCGGGATGCGGCGGAAGGTGAGTTCCGATGGAGATCGATCACGTCGTCCTGGCCGCCCGGACCAAGACTGACGCCGAGCAAGTGCTCAGCGAGGCCGGGTTGGGTATCGCCCGCGGTCGGACCATTCCGGGTCTTGGACTGTCCAACCTCGTGGTACCGCTGCAGCATGGCCAGGTGCTGGAGATCCACTACCCGAACGGTGAGGCTCCCGCGCCCGGCGCTCCGCCGCTGCTGGAATTCGACACGGAGGCACTCGCCGCACACCCCTCGCAGCCCCTGGTCCCGATGGCATGGCTCGTAGCGTTCGAGGACGAGGAGCGGCTGCGCGAGCTCGCCGCCACGAACGGGATGTCCGTGATCGAGGCACCCGCGGAGGGCCTGGGCTTTCCGCCGTACACGCTGGCCGGCTTCGGCGCCAACTTCGATCGGCGCTTCTTGCCCTGTCTCATCCACTGGCCGGAAGGCCCTGCTGCCCTCAGCGCCGCGCACCGCCGCCAACCGGTCGGCATCACCAGCATCGATGTGGCCGGCCCAGCCGACGTCATCGAAGGCTGGTGCGGGGGAAAGCCCAACGGCCTGCGCACCGCGCCCGGCACCACGGGTCCCCTGCGCGTCGAAATCGGCTTCGCGGACGGGGCGCCCCTCACGTTGGGCCTCGCTGAGTAGTCCGGTCGCGTGGACGGGCGCCGCCACCGCGCTCTGCCTCGGGCTAGTCGCGGTGGCGCAAACCGACCTCAAGCAACTGCTCGCCGCCTCGACCTGTGCGCAGATCGGCTTCATGGTGCTGGCTGCGGGAACCGACGCGACCTGCGGCGGCACGCTGCAACTCATCGCTCACGCGGCGGCGAAGAGCCTGCTCTTCCTGGCCGCAGGGGCCTGGCTGACCGCGCTGGGCACCCAGCGACTCCCGGAACTGCTCGGCGCCGCGCGCCACCACCGGACAGTCGGTGTGGCCTTCACCGTCGGCGCGCTCTCCCTGGCCGGGATTCCGCCACCGTCGCTGTGGGCCGCCAAGGACGTCCGGCTCGCGGGAGCTCTGGAGACCAGCCCTTGGTTGTACGGTGTCGCACTCGCGGCCGCTCTGCTGTCGACGGTCTACAGCGCCAAGGCCGCCTGGTACCCGTGGCAGCCGGCGGTCCCGCGACCGGAAACGCGCCGTATCCCAGGCGGCGAGGTGGCGCCCTTGGCCCTGCTGGCCCTGGCCTGCCTCGCGCTGACACCGGTGGCCTTCCCACCGCTGCATGACAATGTCGGGCGCGTACTCGCGTACGCCGGTCAACCTGACCCGCACGTCTGGGAGTTCGTGCTGTCCGGGGTTCTCGCTCTGATGGCGGCCGCGGTCACCTGGACCTGGGGCACGCGCCCGCTGCCCTTGCCCGCACGGGCGAAGTCGGGCTTCGCGGACTGGCTGCTCTTCGAGCGTGCCGCTCATGTCCTCCTCGTCGCACCCGTGATGCGGCTCGCACGCGCCGCCGCGGCCTTCGACGATCGTGTCGTGGATCGCGCCGTCGACGGTTCGGCCGCGGCTGCCATGCGATTCGCCCGCTGGACGGACGGCGTCCTGGAGCGTGCCGTCGACGGCACGGTGGCCACGGTCGCTGCCGGTACGCGTGCGCTCGGCCAGTGGGCCCGCCGCCCGCAAACGGGCCAGCTGCACCAGTACCTCGCCCAGGCCGTCGCCGCCTTCACCGTCCTCGCCGTCGTGCTCGTCCTCGTGAGGTGACCCCGCTTGCTGACCGCCCTCGTCTTCGCGCCCACGGCCGTCGCCCTGCTGCTGTTCGCGCTCCCGCGCCGCACGACGCCGACGGTGTTCCGCACTGTCTGGGTGGCGGCGTCGGCTGTCGAGCTCGCCCTCGTCATCGCGATGTGGACCGGGTACGAGGCCGACGGCGGCATGCAGTACGAGGAGCGGGCCCGCTGGATCCCCAGCGCGGGGGTCGGCTACCACGTCGGCGTGGACGGGCTGTCGCTGCCGCTGCTCGCCCTCACCTGCCTGCTGTTCCTGGCCTGCGCGCTGTACTCGCTGCGGGAGAACCGCCGCATCCGGGAGTTCGCCGCGCTGTTCCTCTTCCTGGAGACCACCTGCCCGGGGCTCTTCGCGGCCCTCGACCTGATCCTGTTCTTCGTCTTCTTCGACCTGTCCATCGTGGCGATGTACTTCGTCATCGCCGGCTGGGGTCATCGGCGGGCCGCCCGCGCCGCGCTGAAGTTCAGTGGTCTGCGCCCTCCCCCGTGCCCATTCGCTGGACGACTACCGAGGGCTCGCCAAGGAGCGCCCGCTGCTGGCCGCGAGCCTCGTCATCTGCCTGCTGGGCCTCGTCGGCACCCCGCCCACCGCGGTCTTCCTCGGCAAGCTGGAGGTGTTCACCGCCGCCGTCGACGGTGGCTACGCGTGGCTCGCCGTCCTGGCCGCGGTCAACACGGTCGCCTCGCTCTTCTACTACCTGCGCTTGATCGTCCCGGCCGTCTCCCGGGGCGAGGGAACAGCACTCCACAACGGCGACCGCACCGCACGCACCGTCGCGTACACGGCCACCGCCGCCTCACTTGGTCTCGGCCTGGCGGGTGGGCCGGTACTGGCGGTGCTGAGCGGCGCTCTCAACTGAGGGGGGCGCGGCGGGCGATGCCACGGAGCACCGCCCTCCCCTCCGTCCTGCCACGCCCATACACCAGAGACCGGACGCGGCACCTCTTGATGGTGATTGTGGCCGTGACGGGTCCCGTCGTCGTCAGTGCACGTGAGGGCCGCCGGTCATCTGCGGCTTGCCGCGCGGTACGAGCCCCAGGGACATGGCCGCGCTCACGGCAGCCGCCACCGCGCACACGGTGAACGCGTCCGCGAAACCGCCGACCGAGCCGCGCTCGAAGCCTGACGCAGCGACGGTGGACACGACGGCGACGCCGATCGAGCCGCCCACCTCGTGGAAGGTGTTGACGACGCCGGAGGCGAGTCCCGCCTCCCTGTGCTCGACCATGGCGAGCGCGGTGGTGGTGGCGGTGACGAAGACCGCGCCGATGCCGATGGAGGCGACCACCAAGCCCGGCAGCAGGCCGGCGTACACGCTGCCGGTATCCGACAGCTGCGTCAGCGGAATGGTTCCGGCGGCCGCGATCACCATGCCCCCGACGGCTGTCGGGCGGCTGCCGATCCTGCCGACTAGCCGGGAGCCGAGGTGGGCACCGACTCCGGTGGCGACGGCGACCGGGAGGAAGACCAGTCCGGTCTTGAGCGGACTGAAGCCGCGCACGTGCTGGAGGTAGACCGAGCCGAGGAAGAAGAAGGCGATCAGTAGCGCGGTGGCGATCAGCATCAGGAAGGCGCCCGCGAGCACCGGCCGCCGGGTGAACATCCGCAGGTCCATCAGCGGGGCGCGGCTTACCCGTTCGACCGCCGCGAAGATGGCGTACACCACCACCGCACCGGCCAGCGGCAGCAGCGTGGCGGGGTCCGTCCAGCCCGAGTCCCCCGCCTCGACGAGCCCGTAGATCAGCGCACCGGTGCCCACCGTGACCAGCAGCGCGCCAGGGAGGTCGAGCCGGGCGGGTTGCGGAGCCCGGGCCGCTACGAGGGCGGGAACGGCGGCGAGTACGAGGAGGCCGACCGGCACGTTGACGTAGAAGACCCACTCCCAGCCCGGCCCGTCCGTCAGCGCCCCGCCGACCAGTACGCCGGCCGCCGCGCCGGTGCCTCCGATGGCCGCCCACACGCCGAGGGCCTTGTTGCGCTCCGCGCCGTGGAAGGTGGTGGTGACGATGGACAGCGCAGACGGGGAGAGCAGTGCGGCGCCGACGCCCTGGGCGATCCGGCCTCCGAGCAGGGTCTCGGCGTTCTCGGCCAGTCCGGTGACCAGTGAGGCGGCGGTGAAGAGGGCGAGCCCGGCGAGCAGGGTGCGGCGGGCGCCAAGGGCGTCTGCGAGCCGGCCGCCGAGCAGCATGAGCCCGCCGAAGCACAGCGTGTACGCGGTGACCACCCAGGTCAGAGTCTCCCGGCCGAGGCCGAGATCGGCGGCCATGTCGGGCAGCGCGACGTTCACCACGGTGACGTCGAGAATCAGCATGAACTGGGCCAGACAGATCAGCGCCAGGGCGATCCAGCGGCGCGGGTCGGGGGGCGGATGGTCGTGTTGGTCTTCCTGCGCGTGCGGGGCGCCGGGGGCCGGGTGGGTCATGACGACTCCTTGGAGTTCGTACGGCGATCAGTGGCAGAGTCCGTAGGGCGGGAGGGAGCGAAGGCGAGCGCGACGGCGATGCCCACCGCGGTGACGCCGACCGCCGCAGCCATCGCAGGGCCCATGCCGTCGGTGAACGCCCGGCGGGCCGCGTCCGCGAAGGCGGCCCCGGCCTCACCGGGCAACTTCTCGGCGACCGCGAGCGCGGTCCCGACCGATTCCTTTGTGGAGGCCAGGAGTTCGGGCGGCAAAGCGGCGCTGTGCGCGTCCTCGGCGAGGCCGGAGCGGTAGCGATCGGACAGCAGACTGCCCGCGACCGCCACGCCCGCCGCCGCGCCGAGTTGGATGGACGCGCTGTTGGTGGCCGAGCCGACGCCTAGATCAGCCTCCGGCAGCGATCCGACGATGGCGTCGCTGGTGGAGGTGATGACGAACCCGGCACCCGCGCCCAGGAGCAGCATCGCCAGCAGTGCCCGCCCGTAGCCGTCCCCGGTGCCGGTGGTGGCGAGCACGGCCGATGAGCCCAGCAGCAGCGCGAGCCCGGCCGTCGACACCGCCCGCATGCCGATCCGCGGCGCCAGTACGCCGGCCAGCGGCCCCGCGATCAGCAGTGCCAGTGCCACAGGACCGAGCCGCAGACCCGTCTGCGCGGCGCTGTATCCGAGTACGAACTGGAAGTACTGCACGACCACAAACAGGGTGCCGATGAGGGCGAACGCCCCCAGCAGGATGAGTACATCGCCAACCGCGAGGGCCCGGTGCCGGAAGATCCGCAGCGGCAGCATCGGTGACGCGCCGCGCCGCTGCCAGGCGATGAACGCACCGGCCAGCACCGCTCCCGCCGCGAAGGCGGCCAGCACAGCGGGGCTGGTCCAACCCCGGTCCGGGCCATCGATCACCGCCCACAGCACGGCGGCGACGGCCGCCACCGACAGCAGGGCCCCCGCCGGATCCAGCCTCCGGGCATCCGCCGCCTTCGAGTTCGGCACCAGGAAGGCAGCGGCTATCAGGCCGGCGATCCCGATGGGCAGGTTGATCAGGAACACCGAGCCCCACCAGAAGACGCCCAGCAGCCAGCCGCCCACCATTGGCCCGATCACCGTGCCGACTCCGACCGCCGCCGACCAGATGCCTATCGCCTTGGTCCGCTGGGCACCGCGCGGGAAGACGTTCCCGATGATCGCGAGCGTGGCGGGCATGATCAGCGCCTCGCCGACGCCCATCACACCGCGCGCCACGACGAGCGTCGTCACCGACCCGGCGTACGCGGCGACCACGGAGGCCGCGGTGAACAGTGCAAGGCCGGTCATGAACACCCACTTGCGGCCCAGCCGGTCCGCGAGGCTGCCGCAGAACAGTACGAGGCTGCCGGCCATCAGCAGATAGCTGTCGACGATCCACTGCAACTGGCTGGTGGAGGCGCCCAGTTCAGTCACCAGCGTGGGCAGAGCGACATTCAGCACTGTGGTGTCGAGACCGACTACCAGCAGGCTCACACCGAGCACGGCGAGGGTCAGCCATCGCCTGCCGCCGGGCGGCGCGGCTCCGGACCGCGGTAGTGCGGGCACCGGACGAGTGGTCGAAGACACGAGATTCCTCCCGTACAGGACATGACGGGGCTGCTCCTCCGCACGGCCTTGTCCGCACGAACCCCTGAACTGAACTGTACGTCCCAGTTCATATGAACTCAACAGTTCAGTTCAGTTGCTTGCTAGGATTCGGTCATGAGTAGCGAGACCGTGAAACCACCCCCGAGCGGCCCCCGCGCCCAAGCCAAACGGCAAGCCATCGTCCGGGCCGCCCGTGAACTGTTCCTGCGAGAGGGATTCGGCGTCGGCATGGACGCCATCGCCGCCGAGGCGGGCGTCTCCAAGGTGACCGTCTACAACCACTTCGGCAGCAAGGAAGCACTGTTCACCGCGGTCATCACGAGCGCGCTCGACGAACCCCTCGCCGGCGCCTCACCAGCCGCACTCGAGGGGTTGGCCGAGGCCGAGGACCTCCGCGCCGCACTCATCGACGCTGCTCGCGTCTGGGTCCACGCCGTACGTGCCAACCGCGAGGTCGCCGCCCTGCGCAACCTCGTCGCCGCCGAACTGCACCGCTTCCCCGAGCTCGCCGAGGCCTGGAAGGCCCGTGGCCCCGAAGCCCATCACCCGGCCGTTGCGGGCGCGCTGCACACCCTGGCCGACCAAGGACGGCTGGTCATCCCCGACACGGAGACCGCGATCATCCAGCTCTACGCACTCTTGGTCTTCCCCCACATGGTCTTCGGCTCCTACGGAACCCATATCGACGACGACCTCACCGACCGCCTCATCACCAGCGGCGTCGATATGTTCCTGGACCACTACGGACCGCATCAGACATAGCGAGGACCACAGGCCCGCACTCCGCTCAGGCAGAGTGCGGGAGTTTGGGCGACCCGCACCAAGCCACAGGCACGCCGCCCCAAGGCCGGCGTGTCGACTGGCGGCAGACGGACACCGCGCAGTCGCGATGGCCACAAAGGCCGTCACCCTCCGCATGGCCCGCAACGCATCGGGCACCAGGAATCCACCCGTCGTCGTAAGTGACCCGCCGCCTCGCCGCCCTACCGTCCGCGACGCCACGAGCCCTCGTACGGGTTGGCCAATGGCAGCGCTACCCGCGAGCCGACCGCCCGTCAGGAACGAACCAGCCGGGCGATGGCATCGGACGCCTCCTTGAGCTTCAGAGCCTTGTCCTCGCCGCCCTTTTCCACAGCGTCACTCACGCACGTCGCCATGTGTTCGTCGAGCATCTGAAGGGCGAAGGACTGCAGGGCGCGGGTGGTGGCCGAGACCTGGGTAAGGACGTCGATGCAGTACGTGTCCTGCTCGACGAGGCGCTGAAGACCGCGCACCTGGCCCTCGATGCGGCGCAGCCGCACGAGCACGTCGTCCTTGTGCTTCTTGTGACCGGCCATGCGTCTCATTCCCTCGCCTCTGGTGATGGTGGGAGTACCTCCACCATCTCGAATATACCCCCCGGCCGTATGAGACGGCCGTGGTCGACGAGGAGAGAACGAGGCAGAGAGCGAGAGCGTGATCCGGTACGTACGCACCCGGGCCCATGCGGACGAACTTCGAGCGCGAAGACCGTCGGCCGGCCGAGCGGCGCGGGGGACGACCGCTCGGCCGCCGACGATGAAACACCAAGCTACTAATGCATTTCGTGGTAGTGCACCACCTTCTTGACCTCGACGGCCGCAGCCATACGACCGAGTCGGGCCCAGGAGGAGTCACCTGAATCACGAGCCCCGACGGCGGGAACCGAGAACCCTCGACGCTCGTCTACTAAAATACTTCGCTACATCTGGATGGAGGATGACTGTGCAAGACAGCCGACGGGGGCACATGGAGCCCGCAGAGCGACGGCCTCGGCGCAGGCGGCTGGGATTCGCGGCACTCGCCCTGGCCGGGGTCGTGACTCTGGCCGCCTGCAGTCAGGCCGCCAATGGCGCCTCGAAGGAATCGCCGGCCTCGGATTCGAAGCCCGGGTCAGAGGTGGACGCGGATTCCGGCAAGAACGGGCCGGCCGCCGTCACGGTCTCTCCTGCCACCGACGGCAAGGACGTGATACCCGGTGAGCCTCTCACGGTGAAGCCGAGCGACGGGAAGCTGGCGTCGGTCGCGGTCACGGCCGGCGACGGAAAGACACTCGACGGCTCACTGTCCTCCGACGGCACCTCCTGGACCTCGTCCCACGCCACCGGATACGGCACCACCTACACGCTCAAGGCCCAACTCGCCGCGTCTGATGGCAAGAAGACGACCCGCACCAGCAGCTTCACAACGCTCAGCAAGGACGAGATCTTCGTCGGCACCTACAACGTCAACAAGGGCGCCACCGTCGGCGTCGCCCTTCCGGTGTCGATCGTCTTCAACAAGGCGATCCACGACAAGGCGGCAGTGGAGCGCAAGCTCAGTGTCACCTCTTCCCCGGCCGTCGAGGGCGCGTGGAGCTGGATGAAGGATCGGGACGGCAAGGACCGCGTCGACTACCGGCCCAAGGAGTATTGGAAGCCCGGCACCAAGGTGAAGCTGCGGATGGACCTGGCCGGAGTGAAGAACGGCGACCTGGTCGGCACGCAGAAGCGCGAGATCGACTTCACCATCGGCAAGTCGGTCGTCAGCACGGTGGACGTGGTCAAGAAGACGATGACCGTGGCCGAGAACGGCAAGGTCGTCAAAACCCTTCCGGTCTCCACGGGCAAGGAGACCTTCGAGACGTGGAACGGCACCATGGTGGTGCTGAGCAAGGTCCCGACGATCCGGATGAACTCCGCCACGGTCGGCATCTTCGGCCCCGAGGCGTATGACCTCGGCGCCGTCAAGTGGGACGTCCAGCTCACCCCCTCGGGCACCTACGCCCACGCCGCCCCGTGGAACGAGGGCAAGTTCGGCAAGGTCAACGCCAGCCACGGCTGCATCGGCCTGAGCACCGCCAACGCCAAGTGGTTCTACGACCGGGTGAACTACGGCGATCCCGTGACCGTCGTCAAGTCCACGGACACCGTGGCCGTGAACAACGGCTACGGCGCCTGGAACGTCGACTGGGAGTCCTGGAAGAAGGGCAGCGCACTGGCCTGACAACCCACGCATCCGACGAGAGCCTTGCCCGACGGCCGCGTGCCGCGGGCAAGGCTTTGCGATGGGAGGCGTCCCTGGCTGAACGGTCCACTGAGATCCGGCGTGCTAAGTGAGTGTGTACCGGCGACTGTGCGAAGACCTGGATGCCGATCATGGCACAGGACTCCGTCAAGGCGATGGGCGTGGAGCAGAGCCTCGTCGGCTCGGTGGACCGCTCGGACGGAATGAAGCAGCTCACCCTCGCCGGTCGGCCGCTGTACCGCTACATGGGCAATGCCAAGGCCGGTGAGATGAAGGGCCAGACCAAGGACAGCAAGTGGTACGCGGTCACGCCGCCGGCGAGAAGACCGCGATGTCCTCGGACGGCTCCGGTTCGTCCGACGGCACCTCGGGCGGGTCCGGTTCGTCTCACGATATGGAGGGGATGCCCGGCATATCCTGACGCTCAGCAGTGCCGCACCTGGCGGCATCTGGCTCCTCATCGACGGCAAAGTGGTCGCCTCGCAGCAGGGCCGCAGCAGAGCCGCAGCAGGGCCGCAGCAGGGCCGCAGCAGGGATGCCAGGTGCTGGCCTCGGAGCTGCCCGGCGACCCGCCCACAGCCATTCACCATCCGCATCGACCGGTCGAAAGGAGCTGGAAATGCGTTCGCCTGCGTAATGGAAGCGGAGGGCACCCGCACCCCCATGCCCTACGCGCGCTTGCTGCTCGGCAGGCACCATCCCCGACTGGTGGCACTTCGGAACATCCCATGCGGTGGCTACGCAGACTCGTCCGCCGACGTATGCGGCACCTGCGCCTGCAACGCCGTTTGGGAAGAGCCTGCGGTGACAGCTTGCGTGAAACGGCGCTTACGGCGCAGGCTCCCGGACCCGGTGTGGCCGCTGTGGGATCTGTGCCCAACCCTGGAGCACTCACCGGCTCTCCGTGCCGCCGCGGAGTGCATGGCGCTGAACGATCCGAGAGACGTCCCACGCGGTGATGATGCCCACCAGCCGATGATCGCCAGCCACAGACCGCTCAAGGCGCCGCGCAGGATGGAGATCCACCCGACGGCGATCAGCAGGACGCCAAGGACCTGCCCACTGCGTGCGGCCGCTCGTTCGGCCCGGTCCCCGGTACGCCACCACATCAACTCCTGCACCAGCCGCCCTCCGCCGAGCGGGGCGGCCAGCAAACCAGGACGGCTGAGGGCACCGCCGAGCCGGACACCGCGCGGCGACACCGGCGTACCCCCTCACACCGCTCCCTGGCTGTGGCAGCGGCGCTGCTCGGCATCCGGTCCTCGCCGGGCCGGTTCGTCCCATGGGGGTGCGGCCCGCGCGCTGGTGCAATCGGCCGCGATCGGACCTCGTTCGGGTGAGGTGGTGCAGTGTTTCTTGAGAGAGCGGCTTCAGCTGGTGATCTTCAAGAACGTCGGTCGGTGACGTGGAGAGGACTGGGTCTGCTCATGAGTCGGGATATGCACGCTGGCGAAGGGGCGGATACAGCCGACTCGCAACGCCGCACGCTGACGATCGCCGGCGCGCTCATGGTCGGGGGCTTCCTTCTCAACGTCATCCTGACCGCCGCACTTCATCCGTCAGGAGAGGAAGACGACCACCCGGCGATCTTCACCGAGTATGCGGACAGCAGCAGCTGGATCGCCGTTCATCTCGGCCAGTTCATCGGCGTCCTGGTAACGCTGAGCGGCCTGCTCGTGCTGTACCGCGTCCTGCGCTCTGCCGACCAGTCCTGGTCGCTCGACTCGCGGCCGCGGCAGCGGTGGCGACCGCCGCAATCTGGGCTGTTCTGCAGGGGCTGGACGGAGTGGGACTGAAGCAGGCCGTCGACTCCTGGGTCAGCGCCTCGGGCGCGGAGAAGCAGATCCGCTTTGCCAACGCCGAGACCGTGCGCTGGCTGGAATGGGGATTCCAGAGCTATTTCCGCATCCTGCTCGGGCTGACCCTCGCGCTGTTCGGGACAGCGATTCTCACGAGTCGCCGGGTCCCCGGCTGGCTGGGCTGGACGGCCATAGTTGCCGGCGTGTGCTCGGTGATCTACGGAGTCGACGTGGGCTACAGCGGCCTGGCCAGCAGGCTCCAGGACGTCCTGGGTATCGCCATCTTCGTCCTCGTCCTGGTCTTCGCCATCGGAGTGCTCGTCACCGGAGTGCGCGGGCGCGGCCGACGCCACAGTTGAGCCCGAGCACCACCGCCTGTTGTGACGTTCAGGGAAGCAGCCGTCGGAGGAGCGCGTCTGGGGCCCAACGTTCCCCGCGGACCGGGGTCCACCCCCGCTGACCAGCAGGCCGTAGGTGTCCGGTCCGAGGATGGTGAACGCGATGTCTGCGGATGACGCCGCCTCGTGGTCGTCTTGCAGGTGCCCGCCGGTCTTGACCCTCGTACGGGGCGACCTGCGGGTGTCAGCCGACGCGATCCGCGTCTCCCGCAGGACGCTGGCCACGAGCAAGGGCAACCTCTTCCGGGCCTTCGCTACAACGTCGCCACCCTGCCGCTGGCCGCGGCCCACATGGTCAACCGGTGATCGCGGGCGCGGCGATGGCGTTCTCGTCCGTGTACGTCGTGACGAAGCCTGCGCCTGCGGCACCGAGGAACTGGCCGTGCCGGGACGTATCGGCTAAGCACAGCGCCGTGAGCGGTTCGAGTCCGGCGCGCAGCATTGCCGAGTGCCTGAAAGGGATGAGCGCCTGCGCTGCCAGACCTCCGCCACCACCGCGTGCATAGCCCGCTCCTCCCTCTTCGGCTGTACGGCCGAGCCGACTCGAAGTGTTAACAGTTATCACTTTGACGAGGCCCGAGTCGATACCGCACAGGGGTGTTGACAGACTGCGATCCGCCTTATCAACTGTCATCTGTCATCTGTCAACACTTTGTCGCTGCAGTCGGCGGCGTGGGACGCGCACTTGTGGCGCGGTGATTACGCCATCGGTCGGCTCTGAACGGACGGGAGGTGCGCATGCCTGACACCCTTGAGCGCGGCCTCGCCGTCCAGCTTGTGGAGACGCTTCGCGAGCGGCTCCTGAGCGGCCAGATCGCGTCTGGTACCCGGGTCAACGAGGCTGTGATCGCCCGTGAGTTCGGCATCAGCAGGGGACCCCTGCGCGAGGCGATCCGGCAGCTCGTCAGTGAGGGCCTCCTGGTGCACCGTCCCAACAAGGGCGCTGTCGCGTTCGAGGCACAGCCGGATGAGGTCGAGGCGCTCTTCGAGTTGCGCTCAGCACTCGAGACCGCCGCTGCGCGCCTGGCCGCCGCACGGCGCGACCGCAGGGACATCGCCGCGCTGCGCCGCGCCTGCGAACGGTCGAGGAAACACCTCGCCGCGGGCCGCGAGCTCGCGCACCGCATGGACCTCGACTTCCATCGCGCGGTGCTCGACGCTGCCCGCAGCCCCCGCATCACCGAGCAGGTGTGGCGGGTGCATCAGCAGATCATCGTGGTGCGCAGCAGGCACGACGTGGCCGCGTCGCACACCGACGCCTCACTGACCGACCACGACCAGCTCGCGGAGGCCATCGCCGAGGGCCAGGCCGAGCGTGCCGCCGAACTGATGGAGCTCCACCTCGACCGTGTACGGCAGCAGATGATCACGAGCATGACGGGCAACGACGCCCCCCGCGACTGACGATCCCCGTCCGGCGCCGCTGCTCTCCCCCTACCGCTCCCGGCCCCCTTCTCGTTTCCACGCCGCCGCTTCCTCCCCCATGCCCTCATCCCCGTCTGCCGGCACATCCGGCTTTGAGGAACACCGTCCCCATGCCCGAAACGCCCGTCTCAGACGTCGCCACGCCGCTGCCCGCGCCGCACACCGACACTCTTCCAGGCAGCTCTGCTCATCGTGCACACAACAGACTCCCAAGGCCCTCGTCCGACTCACTGCGCTGACGGAACGCCGGCTCCAGGACAACGTCCAGGCAGTCGGTTGGAGGGCTCGCACGTCCCGCAACGGCCAGGCCCGGCGGCAGATCCGCGTCATCGGAACCTGCACGACAGCCGCAGACCCCCATGAAGTGCTCATGAAAACGACCCGATCTGACGGAACACGCTGGAAGGGAAACACACACATGCGACCTGCGAAACTGATTCTTCCTGTTGTGGCAACGGCCGCAGTGGTGGCCACGGCGATCGCCGTGCCTCAGGCCGAAGGGTCGACCTCCACTGCCGACAGCAGCCTGCCCGCTGCCCAGCACGCGGAGCAGAAGGCCGGCGGAAAGCCCGCCCCGGATGCCAGGGACGTCGTGCTCGCGGTACACGGCGGCGCCGGGACGGCGCTGGACCCCGCCACGACCTCGCCGGAGCTCGAGAAGGCATACCGCGACGGGCTCAGCGAGGCCCTGCGGGCGGGGCAGAAGGTACTCAACCGGGGCGGCAACAGCACCGATGCGGTGCAGGCGGCAGTGGAGCGGCTGGAGGACAATCCGCTGTTCAACGCGGGCAAGGGCGCGGTGTTCAACGCCGACGCCGAACACGAGCTCGACGCCTCCATCATGCGCGGCTCCGACCTGAAGGCAGGCGCGGTCGCCGGGGTGCGCAACGTACGCAACCCCATCCAGGCGGCCCGCCTCGTGATGGACAAGTCGAACCACGTCATGCTGGCCGGGGAAGGAGCGGACGACTTCGCCGCGCAGCACGGGCTGAAGACGGTGACCCAGGACTACTACTTCACCCAGGCCCGGTGGGACGCCCTGATGAAGGCGAAGGCCGCCGAGGCGGGC
Source organism: Streptomyces sp. NBC_00286 (assembly GCF_036173125.1). Lineage (NCBI taxonomy): Bacteria > Bacillati > Actinomycetota > Actinomycetes > Kitasatosporales > Streptomycetaceae > Streptomyces > Streptomyces sp. NBC_00286. The sequence continues at coordinate 9,768,400 of NZ_CP108054.1, read as the reverse complement.
GACACGAACGCCGCCAAGTCCAAGGCACTGCCGGCCGACGAGCAGTCCAAGGGCACGGTCGGCGCGGTGGCGATCGACCGTAAGAAGGACCTGGCGGCTGCGACGTCGACCGGCGGCCTGACCAACAAGCTGCCCGGCCGAGTGGGCGACTCACCGATCATCGGGGCCGGTACGTACGCGAAGAACGGGGTCGTGGCGGCCAGCGCGACCGGCGCGGGCGAGGTGTTCATCCGGGGCGCGGCGACGTCGACGATCTCCAACCTGATCGAGTTCGGGAAGATGAACGTGCCCCAGGCGGCGCACCAGGTCATCGTCAAGCGGCTGCCGCAGCTCGGCGGGACCGGCGGAGTCATCGCGCTCGGACCCGACGGCACCTTCGACGCCCCGCACAGCAGCCCCGGCATGCTCCACGGCTACCTCACGAAGGACGGCACCCTCGTGACCAGGATCTTCCCGGACGAGTCCCCCGCCAACTCCTGACCCGGGCGCTCATGTTCTGCGCGGACGTTCTTTCCGCGCCGGACCGCCTCGACCGCACATGGCCGCTACGGCGCGCTTCGCCTGAACCAGGCACTCGTTTTGGCCATGTGCGGCTGCCGCATCCGCTTCCTGACACCGCGAGCCGGCGCCATGGGACTCACAGGAGCGGCGGCGCATGGAACTCCCCGAGCCCCGTGTTCAGATCGCCGTCCATCCACTAGCGACGCGGCCCGGTGAGGATGCCGGGGACGCCGGCCAGTTCGCTGTCGAGGAACGCGGCCAGTGCGAAGCGGTCGGTGACCGCCCCATGCCCAGGGCGAGTTCATCCACCCCGATACCGTGCCCGCCCAGACCGCACTGGGTCGCGGCGCTGTTGGGGCCACTGGCGGAACCGCTGCGAAGCTGAGCGACCGCGTCCCTCCTGGCCGGGGTGCGGCATGCTCGCGGACATGGCGGAGCAGTTGAAGGGCCGCAGCCAGCGCGCGGGATGATGCGGTCGGACCCTGTGCCAGGGCATCGGCCACCGGCTCCGATGGTGACGGAGGCGGTGGCCGTTCGGATGACCCTCGGCCGGAGCGCCTGGATGCGTCCGGCCGAGGGTGACGGTCGGTGACGGTTCCGGCTGGCAGACCTGCTATGACGTGCAGGCCGTGCCGTCGGTTACGGCATCACGGGGCGGTTGGGTCCGCGCCCGGCTTGTTGACGACTCACATTGCGTCGCATCGCCTGCCCGGTGCCGTGTGGGCACCCCAAGTGCTGTGCCGGGCTTGACCTTGCGTACGTCATCGCTGCCGATGCCGACCTGGACCGGCAGCGGCGGGCCACGTCGTCGTGCCGGCCCCCGCCGCCGCGGCCGTCCAGGCCAAAGAGGCCGAGCGGCCGAAGAACGGGTACGGCGTCTGGACGGTCTAAGCACACGACCATGCCCTGCACGCAGAGACCCCGCGCATCGGGCTCTGGCTGGACACGGCATGGTGTTGACCACCTGGGGAGCCACCAGTTCGTCGACGTAGCGGGTGTCGTCGTAGGCGGGCCCCGTGGATGCCCACAGCGGGCGTTGCGGGCGCATCCCGGCCGCCGCCAGGGCCCGCCACCGGTCCGATGCGCACGCCTGCTCAAAGTGCTGGTAGGCCAGGCGCGCGTTCGCGATCGCGGCCCGGCCGCGCAGGTCCCGCGCCTGCGGCGTGCCGATCTTGTCCAGCCGGCTGTCGACCTCGGTGTCCACCCGGCTGACGAAGAAGGAGGCCACCGACGCGATGGACGTCAGGTCGTGGCCCGCCGCATGCGCCCTGCCCATGCCCTCCAGGAAGGCGCGGAGCACCTGGTCATAGCGGCCCAGCGAGAAGATCAGGGTCACGTTGATACTGATGCCCTCGGCAAGCGCCGCGCTGATCGCCTCCAGGACCTTCTGCGTGGCGGGGATCTTCACGAACATGTTCGGGCGGTCCACCAGCCACCACAGGGCCCGTGCCTCGGCAACCGTCGCCGCAGTGTCGTGGGCGACGCGCGGATCCAACTCGAGCGACACTCGCCCGTCGATACCGTCACTGGCCTCGTACACCGGGCGCAGTGCGTCGCAGGCCCAGCGCACGTCGAACGCGGTCAGCAGTCTGACGGCCTCTTCGACCCGAACCCCGCGCCGGGCGAGGCCTTCTACATGCTCGTCGTAGCGGGCACCGGAGCGGATCGCCTTGGCGAAGATCGTCGGGTTGCTGGTGATGCCGACCACCCGCTGCTCCCCCACCAGGCCGGTCAGCTGGCCACCCGCAAGCCGTTCCCGGCTCAGGTCGTCCAGCCAGACCGCTACGCCTTCAGCGGCCAGCCGGTCCAATTTCTCACTCATGATCTTCCTTCCTCACTTCACGCTAGGAGGCCGGCGACGGCGCAGTGACTCGATGCCGGGCGGGTCTGGAACCCGCGTTCCGGATTGCCGAGACCGCCCCGGCCACGCGTGCGGGTGAGCCGATGGGACCCACCCGCCCGTCATCTTCCGTGACCGGCCTGCCGTCACTGAGACTGCCGCTTGCCGTGGTAGCGCTGTGCCAGCCGGGCGAGGGCGACCGCGCCGAGCAGAAGGCCGAAGTCGCGCAGTGCGATGTCGTAGTGCCCGGGGATGGTCAGCAGGTTGACGATGATCCCGGCGAGCCATCCGGCCACCAGCCAGCCCCCGAAGCGCGGGGCGAGCGCCACGGCGAGGCCCGCGACGATCTCGATCACTCCGACTGCGTACATGGCCGCCTGGGCGCTGCCCGGAACGACATCGTTGATCCACGGCGCGAGGTAGATGGGCCAGTCCACGAGCAGGTTGGCGAACTTGTCCAGCCCGAACAGGATCGGCGCCACGGCGAACCCGGTGCGCAGGATGACGAACGCCTGGTAGCCGGGATCGTTGAGCACGGCCCGCCGGGAGGAGGTTGATGTGGTGGTCGTGGTGCTTGTGGTTGCGGACGACATGACGCCCTCCTTCTATCGACAACTCTCACTAACGATAGAAGCGCGGAAACCTTCTTTAGTCAATCGCTATTGGTTTTACACTTGTGTTCGTGGACCACTCGAAGGAAGCACCCCGCCCCGGCGTCTCCGCCGTCGCCGCGCTCGACGAGCCGACCCGCAGGAGGCTCTACGACCACGTCGTGCGCCAGCCGGGACCGGTCAGCCGCGACGAGGCCGCCGAGGCCCTCGGCCTTGCCCGGCAGACCGCGGCCTTCCACCTGGACCGGCTGGCTGACGAATCACTGCTCGACGTCGTCTACGAACGGCGCAGCGGACGCACCGGCCCAGGAGCGGGCCGGCCCGCCAAGCTCTACAAGCGCTCCAGTAAGCAGGTCACCGTCAGCCTGCCCGAGCGGCACTACGAACTGGCCGGACGGCTCCTCGCCCAGGCGCTGGAGGAATCCGAAGCCACCGGTGAGCCGGTCCGCGCGGTCCTGCACCGAAAGGCCCACGAACTGGGCACACGGCTCACCGGACCGGGCCAGGCAGACGTGTTCGCCGTGCTGGAGGAGAGCGGCTTCGAACCCCGCTGCGACGGTGACGCCATCGTCCTGGGCAACTGCCCCTTCCACACGCTCGCCCGCGAACACACCCAGACGGTATGCGGCATGAACCTCCACCTACTGCGGGGCGTGCTGGACGGACTTGCTGAAAACGGCCTCCAAGCGTGCCTGGCACCCAGCCCCGGTCACTGCTGCGTCCGCCTGGAGCCGGCTTCCTCACCGCCCACGAGCGTGCGCCCATCCTGAGGCGCAACGCCACCCGTCCCGGCAGTTCCACATCCCCGAGGAGTACGTCATGGACGCCACCGCACCGATCACGGCTTCGTAACCGGAAGAGGCTGGTATGACGACCCGCTTCGCCAGCATCCCGGCCCCCAAACGGCGATGCCGTCCCTCACCCCGCTGCGCGTCGTCCACGACACCAGCGGCATAGATCTGCCCGGCGCCGAACGTGGGCCTCGAGGAAACCGGGCTGTGTCTGCCGGAAGGCGGGCTCGACGTGCGGGTATGGCGGCTGCTGGTAGTGCCTCCCCAAACGGTCGACCCCGACGAAGCCGTACTCCAGCCGCCGCTGCTGAGGCGCATCGGTGAACACCACGGCGCTCACCTGGCTCCCGGCGACCGCCATCTTCAGGTCCCATGAGGCCCGGTACCGGCCGGTGACCACGTTCGGGCCGGGTCGCCCGGAGGCGTTCTTCTGGATGCGGACCCGCAGCAGCATTGCGTGATGTCGGGTGATCGCCCGCGTACGCGCCCGGACGGCTGTCCCCATTCCGGTCAGCGCCGTCGCCAGCTGGATCGGGTCCCGGAAAGCGCCCGCGTCAGGGTGGGCTCCAAACGCACTACGCGCACCACCCGAGTACGCACCGACCGCTACCCCCGCCACCCGGAACCGGCGGCCGACCAGCTGTGCGTCCCGCCCGGAACGGGAAACGCTCAGCACGTCATCGACCCTCACAGACGGGGCAGACAAGGGCAGCAATGCCTGGTACGCGGTCGAGACAGGAGACGAGGCGACCACCCCATCCAGAGGCGGTGCGAACGAGAGTTGCCCCGGAAGCACGATGGCCGCAGGGCCCTTCCACAGGGGACCCGCCGCATGGCCACCCGTCCTCAACTCGCCCGTTTTCTCATCGAGTTCATCGCCCGATGCACCGTCCGTGTCCCGCCACAACCGGACCTCATCGTCGAGCAGTCTCTCGACGATCCGGCGCACACCCGACAGATCAAGCGCCAAGGGCCCACTCCGCCAACTGCCCCAGCACAGCCGCGGTTCCGCCACCCGGCACATTCTCCAGGTCCATCCGAGCGAGAGCCGCGCGCTCTACCTCCAGCGGGTCCAGTGCCTGCAGAAAGGCGGCGGCGGCCGGGCCTGGATCCGGAGGCACACCGATCTCAACCCGGGCGAGAAGATCCAGTGCGGTCGGCCACGTCCCGGTCGGGCGCAGGTGCAACGTCTTGGTCGCGAACTCTCGTGATTCCTGGACGGCAGGGAAATCCTCCGCCGAGCCGAAAGGCCGAGCGATTGGCCCTGAGTGGCCAGGCCATCGGAGTCGGCTACTGAGTGCGGACCGCGCGGCCGATGATTGATTGGCGCGGGACAGGTGGAGCCAGCCCATTTACTGCTGGCGCTTGTCGTCCTCGTCGGAAACGTCGGCTTCGATCTTCTCCTTGCGGACCTTGCCAGTGACGGTCTCCTCCTCGGTGCGCTCCTCGGTGGTGAGGCGTACCCGCTCGACCGGCTCCGCCTCGGTCTCCACTACAGGGCGTTCCGCGTGCAGGGTCACCTCGTGCTCGGCTTCGCTGATGTCCGGGCCAGCCGTGGCGTCGTCGACGTTGGCTTCGGTGACCGGTTCGCGTTCGATGCGGACTTCCTCGTGGCGTACGGGGACGGTCTTTTGGACTTCCTCGGTGACGACGTACTTGCGCAGGCGGGCCCGCCCGACCTCCTGGCGCTCGGTGCCGACGTGCATCTGCTCCTCGGAGCGTGTCATCGCGTCATCCGTGGTACCTGCCTCGCGGCCGGTGCCGGTGCGGGCGGCCTGCTGCCAGGCGGCGTCCCAGTCGATGCCGTAGTACTCGTACAGGCGGTGTTCTTCCTCCTCGGACAGGTGCCCGCCGGCATCAACGTCGACGTTGGGGGCGTCCTTGACCTTGTCCTTGCGGTACGGCACTTCCAGGTGGTCCTCGACCAGGCTGGCGTCGCTGAGCGGCACGAACGATTCGCTGGTGCCGAACAGGCCCGTCTTGACGCTGACCCATTCCGGCCGCCGGGTGGCGTCATCGAGGAACACGTGCTTGGCGTCGCCGATCTTGTTGCCGTCGGTGTCGTAGACCGGGTGGTCCAATACAGTCGGGATCTGCTCCTGGGTGATCATCGTGATCTCCCTTCTGCTGTCCTCCATCCCCGGCTAACCACCGCAAAACAGAATGAAACGCACCCAGAACACATTCTTCACGAATGGGGTGTAAGCAGTGCGTTCCGAGGATACGCGTGCGGCATGGTACGGACACTGAGACGGCATGGAAGGCACGACGGACACGGCCGGCATGGCGCGCACGGTACGGCCGACCAGCAGGCCGGGACCGTACGGGCGCCGGAAGCCGGGCCGGACGCCGGGCCGGATGAGCAGGTGGAGCGGCAGGCGCCGGACACGCCGACGGATCTGCCCAAGCGCTCCTGGTGGGCGGTGCTGAAAGGGACCCTCAAGGAGTTCAAGAAGGACGAGCTGACCGACCGGGCCGCGGCGCTGACGTACTACGGGATCCTGGCGCTGTTCCCGGCGCTGCTGGCGTTGATCTCGGTGATCGGAGTCGCCGGGGAGTCGGCGACGCGGCAGGTGCTGGACAACATCGAGAGTCTCGCGCCGGGGGCCGCGCAGGACGTCCTGCGCAACGCGGTGCAGCAGTTGCAGGGCAACGCCGGGATCGGCTCCGTCATGGCGATCGTGGGTCTGGTGCTCGCGGTGTGGTCGGCCTCCGGCTATGTCGCCGCGTTCATCAGGAGCGCGAACGCGGTGTACGACGTTCCCGAGGGCCGTCCCGTGTGGAAGGTCCTGCCGGTGCGGGTCGGGGTGACCGTAGCGCTGATGATCATGGCTGTGGTCAGTGCGGTGATCGTCGTGTTCACCGGCGCGCTGGCCCGGCAGGTCGGCACCACGCTGGGCGTTGGTGACACGGCACTGACGGTGTGGTCGTACGCCAAGTGGCCGGTGCTGGTGGTCCTGGTGACGGTCATGATCGCGATCCTGTACTGGGCGACGCCGAACGCGAGGGTCCGCGGCTTCCGCTGGATCACGCCCGGCAGTTTCCTGGCGCTGGTGATCTGGATGATCGCTTCGGCGGGGTTCGCGTTGTACGTGGCCAACTTCGGCTCGTACAACAAGACTTACGGCACGCTCGCCGGCGTGATCATTTTCCTGGTGTGGCTGTGGATCACCAACCTGGCGATTCTGCTCGGCTTGGAGTTCGACGCGGAGCTGGCCCGCCAGCGCGCCGTCGCGGGCGGCCACCCGGCCGAGAAGGAGCCGTACGTGCAGCCGCGCGACACCCGGAAGTGGGACGAGGAGGACCGACGCCGTCTCGAATCCTGAGGTCGTGGATCACCACCGCGAGCCCGGGTTGAGAGGGCCCTGGACGGAAAGTCGGCTGGTCATGGGAACGATGGCGGATCTGCGTGCCGGCGATCGCCGGCTCGCCAGGTGGTCGATCGGGTGGCGGCCGCCGTGGGTGCGGCGGATCGTGCCCGCGGTGGAGGAGGCGGCCGAGCACACCAAGCTGTGGTGGGCGGCGGCAGGGCTGATGGCCGCCGTCGGCGGGTGGCGCGGCCGTACGGCAGCCGCCGCCGGGGTGGCGGCCATGGCCACGGCCCAGGTGCTGTCCAACGCGGTCGTCAAGCAGTTGTCCCGGCGGCGTCGCCCGCCGCGGGAATGGGTCCCGCCGGAGGATCTCCGGGACCGTCCGGAGAGCTTCTCCTTTCCCTCCGGGCACACGGCTGCCGCCTTCGCTTTCTCCGGAGCCGTCGCGCCGGTGTGGCCGGCCGCCGGTGCCGCTTGTGGGATGTCGGCGGTGATGGTGGCCGCGGAGCGCGTGCACAGCGGTGCGCACTACCCCTCCGACGTGGCTGCCGGCGGCGTGATCGGGCTGGCCGCAGCAGCCCTGGTACGCGCCGCACCACCTCCACCGTGGCGACGCGTGCTCTGACGTGTGGTGATGTGCCGTCGCGGGGGTACACGGGGCACCGACCGGACGGTGGAAGAGGAGACCGCCGATTGTGCGGACAGACCGACGAAGGGCAGGTGAGCACCCATGACAGCAGAGGGCTCCCCTCGCACCGACAGCGGATCGCGGGAAGCGGTCGGCGACCTGGTACAGCGTGCTTCGCAGCTGGTCCGCGATGAGATGCGCCTGGCGCAGGCGGAGATGACCGAGAAGGGCAAGCGGTTCGGCAAGGGCGGCGGCCTGTTCGGCGGCGCCGGCCTGGTGGGTATCTTCGCCCTGCAGGCACTGCTGGCCACCGCGATCGCCGCGCTGTCGCTCGTACTTGACGTGTGGGCGGCGGCGCTGATCGTCGCCGGCGTCCTGGCCGTCATCACCGCGCTGATGGCCACTCTCGGCAGGCAGCAGGTCGGCAAGGCATCCCCGCCCAGACCCGAGCAGGCCATGGACAGCGTCAAGGCCGACGTGGCCGAGATCAAGGAGAAGGCACAGCGATGACCAAGGACAAACCGCACACGGGCGATGACGCAGCACCCTCCTCGGAGGAACCGGAAACGGGGGCAGCGGCAGCCCAGCCAGCAGCGAGCGCAGCCGGCCGGTGTCGATCCGGCCTTGATTGAGACCGTTGTACATCGCGCCGTGCCCACGGCGGTGCTCGGGCAGCAGTGTCAGCTCCACCACCGAGTGCACCGCACCCGGCGTACACAACGCCGCGTCCACCAGCTCGAACAACTCATCGCCCCGGACGGTCAGACACTCGTACAACTCGGCCCGGAAGCGTGACGCTTCCGCGAACGCTTCTCCTGGAACAGCTTCAGGCAGCAGACTCACCCTCACGGCCTTCGTTCTGATTAGTGCACCTTGGTCGGAGCACATGATCAGGCGAAGGCCGCCTCAGCGTCCGGAGAATACCCAGGTGAGCGACCCAGTTCGAGATGCCGTTCGACGCCGAAGGCTACAGATCAAGCTGAGCAGCCATGCGGAGTCTTCACGGGGACTGGCGCTGCGAGCGCAGCGACGCCCGGAAAGTGACACCAAGGACTCCGCCTGCACCACCGCCGAGCACCAGGCCCATCGCCATGCTGTCGAAAACAGCCAGTCCGAGCACGAGCCCAACTGGAATGCCGATCAGCATGCCTACAACAAGCCCTGTGCTGATGGACGGTACGCGGGCTTCCTCGTTGTTCGTCACACGATCATGGTGCCGGACGAGCCCTCTGAAGACGAGCTTCAATACGGCCAACCTTCAAGGTCGGCCGGACCTTAAAGAACAAGCTTCAGAGGGTGTTCTTGTACAGCAGTCGGTTGGGGGTGCCGGCGCGGTTGTTCTTGATCACACCGCTGATGGCGTTGCTGTTGATCCACTTGTTGACGGTAGAGGACGCCGCGTCACCCTTGGCGCCCTTGTAGAGCGCACCCACACCCGCGACGTGCGGGCTGGCCATCGAGGTGCCGCTGAGGGTGTTGGTGGTGCCCAGGAGCCAGGCGGAGGTGATGGAGACGCCGGGCGCGTAAGTCTCCACGCAGGAACCGTAGTTCGTGAAGGAGGCGGCGGTGTCTGTCTTGTCCGACGCCGCGACGGTCATCACACCGGAGGCGCTGGCCGGCGAGGTCTTGCAGGCATCCTCTTCTTCGTTGCCGGCCGCGACGGCGAGGAAGACACCGGAGTTGTTGAGGCTCGTGGCCACGCTGTTGACGGTGGCTGAGAAGCCGCCGCCGAGCGACATGTTGGCGACGGCGGGCTTCACGGCGTGGGTACGGACCCAGTCCATGCCCTCGATCACATCGGCGTTCGTCCCTATGCCGGAGCAGTTGAGGACGCGCACGCCACGGAGCTTGGCCCCCTTGGCCACGCCGTAGGTGGTGCCGCCGATGGTTCCGGCGACATGTGTGCCGTGGCCGTTGCAGTCCAGCCCGTGGCCTTCGAGAGTGGCGTCGTAGGCGATCGTGGCGCGGTTGCCGAAGTCGGGGTGGCTGGGGTCGATGCCGGTGTCGATGATGTACGCCGTCACGTTGGGGGCGGTGGTGTTGTAGCCGTACGTCGTGGACAGCGGCAGGTTGCGCTGGTCGATACGGTCCAGGCCCCAGGTGGCGTTGCTCTGGGTGGCGGCGGCGCGGATGGTGCGGTCGGCGCGGACCTGCTGGTCCTCCTCGATACGCAGGACGGCGGGGTTGCGGCGCAGGGCGTTGAGCTGACCGGCGTTGAGCTCGGCCGCGAAGCCGTCGATGACGGCGTCGAAGGTGTGCCTCGTACGCACGCCCGCGATGCGGGCCAGGCTGCCGGCGTTCGTACCGGGTTTGAGGGTGACGATGTACTGGCCGGGTATGGCCTTGCCGGTGGCTCGGGTCACCTCGACCAGGTGGTCGTTCGCCGTGACGGCTTCCGCTGTTGCGGGAAGTGCGGCCACGGTGAGGGGGGATCGACATCAGAGCGGTGCCTATGCGTATTTTCACGGGGTGCCTGTCCGCCTTGTCGACGCCCGCTCAGGGATCGCCACAGCGAGCGTTCCGAGTGGGGGACGAAGGGAACGTATGTGCACCACATGCCAGTGGCAAGAGTTAACCCATGTGTTTCCTGTGTCGGTCTTGAGGGCGCCGATGAAGGTGGTCCGGACGGTGCGGCGAATAGGGCGGCGAGGCCAAGTGGAGTGCTTGCGGTCGCGGACGGGCGGTGGGTGGGCGTCGGTCACTTCGAGGCATTCACCGCTGCTGCCGCCGCGGCCGCCCGGCACCTGGGTTCGCCGACTCAGGGCAACAATCGCGACAGCTCCACCCCCGACCGCTCAGCGCCTACGGCCACACACCGCGCACAAGTCCCTCCGGAGAACCTCTGCAGGAGTGCCACATGGGCTGCACACAGCCTGCCGACAGTCCCGTTAGCGTTGCTGGCTGCTCGATCTCACGTGCGACCGTTCCCGGGCCGCAGCTCGGCGGGTCGGCGGCACGTCAACTCAGGAAGACCGCACATGGATTACTGCTCCTCGTGTCACCGGCATCTCAACGGTGCCCTCGTGTGCCCCGGGTGCGGCGCGTACGCCCCGGACATCGCTCCCCCGGCGGTCGAGGGGCACGCCCTGTCGACGACGACGGAAACGGCGGTGACCGGGGCGTCGCCGTGGTTCACGGCCTCCCGTACGCGGCACGGTAGCGATCTCCGTGACGAGGCAGCGGGCGGCGACGGCACGGATGAGGTCCCACACACCGGCTCTTCCGGGGGCCTGGAGGCCGCGCCGCAGGGGCGGGCAGCGCGGCGTCGCCAGCTGGCACGATGGAAGAAGAACAAGCGCCGGGCCGTGGTCGCGACCGCCGTCGCACTCGTTGGAGGCGGCCTGACCCTCGCCGCGCTGGACCGGCCCCCCACCGACCGGGCCCAGGCAGCAACCGCGCCGGATGATACGCACAAGGACGACACGTACAAGGGCGTCCCGGAGGAAGCGCCGGCACTGCCCACGCTTCCGGCACCGGCCCAGCCCGATACCAGCCGGTCTTCGCGCACGACTCCCCCCGTACAACCGCCCGCGGCCGACCTACCGCGTGAGAAGTCCCCCGCCCCCGCGCGCCGCACGACGCGGACGATCACCCGGCCCGATGCCGCAGGCCCTGCTCAACCGACTCCGGAGGCGCCGGCGACGTCGGCCCCGCAGCCGGGGACCGACTCACCGGCCTCTCCCGAGACGGATCAGGGCGGCACCGGGAGGACAGCAGAGCAGCCGCCCCCGGCCACCGACGACACGGACTCGGGAGCGTCTTCCGGTGCCACCCATCCCAGCCGCTCCCCGACCGCGACGTCCCCGGCGGAGATTTGCCTGCTCGTGGTGTGCATTGGCTGAACACGCGGCACCCCGCTCCCCTGCGTCCTCACAGCGCTCGTACCCGAGCCTCAAGCCGGCGTGGCCTCGGCCGCGCGGCCGAGGCCACGGCTGTCGCAGTGCGTGACACCCTCGCCTCCTGGCATCGGGGAGTGTAGACATGGGCACATGCTCCGCCACTTGGGTCGATCCCGGGCTCAGCCGACCTCCTCTGCCATAGGTCTGCGCGCACGGCTTGGGCGTGTTGGTGCTCGCCGGGCGCACGAGCAGCGGGCGCGGCACGCATCGCACGGACCCGCCGAAGAACGAGGACCGCACCCAGACGGGCCCCCGCGAAAACCGGCCGACAGGTTCCGGTCGGCGTTGAGCGGGCGCAGCGTCGCCGGCCAGGTCTTCGTACTGCAAGTGGTGATCGTGCTGATGCTGATCGTGGCCGCGGTGCTGGCGCTGGTGCTGCAAGTGCGGCACGACAGCACAGAGGAGGCCCGCAACCGTTCGCTCGCCGTCGCCGAGACGTTCGCCAATGCTCCGGGGTTGCGCGAGGCCATGCGTGGTTCCGACCCCACGGCGGTGCTCCAGCCGCGTGCCGAAGCCGCACGCGTGCGGTCGGAAGTCGACTTCATCGTCGTGATGGACACCGACGGGACCCGCTATACGCACCCCAAACCGGACAGGATCGGAAGGAAGTTCGTCGGGACCATGGAACCCGCGCTGGCCGGCCGTTCGATCACCGAGGAGATCGAGGGGACCATCGGGCCGCTGGTGCAGGCCGTGGTTCCGGTGAAGGCGCCCGACGGATCGGTCGTGGGTCTGGTGTCGGCGGGTATCACGACCGCCAATGTGGGTGGCGTCGCGGATCGGCAGCTGCCGATCCTCCTTTCGGCGGCGGCCGCGGCACTCGGCCTGTCCACGGCGGGGACAGCGCTGGTGAGCAGGCGGCTGCTGCGCCAGACCCGGGGTCTGGGCCCGTACGAGATGACCCGTATGTACGAGCACCATGACGCCGTACTGCATGCCGTCCGGGAGGGAGTGATCATCGTCAGCGGTGCGGGGCGGCTGCTGCTCGCCAATGACGAGGCCCAGCAGCTGCTCGGCCTGCCTGCCGACGCCGAGGGCCGACACGTTCTCGAACTCGGTCTCGACGCCGACACCGCCGGCCTCCTGGCCTCGGGACGGGTGGCCACGGACGAGGTGCACCCGGTCGGAGACCGGCTGCTGGCCATCAACCAGCGGCCCACCGACCGCCAGGGAGGCCCGCCCGGCAGCGTCGCAACCCTCCGCGACACCACCGACCTGCGCGCCCTGTCGGGACGAGCCGAGATGGCCCGAGAACGCCTCAAGCTGCTGTACGACGCCGGAGTCGGCATCGGCACCGGGCTGGATGTCGCTCGCACCGCCGGAGAGCTGGCGGAGGTGGCCGTCCCACGCTTCGCGGACTTCGTCACCGTGGATCTGGCCGACGCCGTGCTGAACGGGGAGGAGCCGAACAAGGTCACCGATCTGCACCGCACGGCGTTCAGCGGAATCCGTCAGGACGCCCCTCTCTACCCGGTGGGTGAGCGCATCAGATTCGTCGCTTCCTCACCGCAGGCCCGTAGCCTCAGCACCGGTCAGGCTGTCGTCGAGCCGAACCTCAAGGACGCCCCCGGGTGGCTGGCCCAGGATCTGGAACGCGCCGAGCAGGTCGTCGCGTACGGAATCCACTCGCTGATCACCGTCCCCCTGCGGGCGGGAGGTCTGGTACTGGGCGTAGCCAACTTCTGGCGCTCCCAGAAACCAGAACCCTTCGACACCGAGGAAGTAGCCCTCGCCGAGGAACTCGTCGCCAGGGCCGCCGTCTCCATCGACAACGCACGCCGCTACACCCGCGAGCACACCATGGCCGAGACGCTCCAGCGCAGCCTGCTGCCGCGCAACCTGCCCGAGCAGAACGCCCTGGACGTCGCCTACCGCTACCTGCCCGCCCAGGCAGGGGTGGGCGGGGACTGGTTCGATGTGCTGCCGCTGCCCGGCGCCCGGGTCGCCCTGGTCGTGGGCGATGTCGTCGGCCACGGCCTGCACGCCGCGGCCACGATGGGGCGGCTGCGTACCGCGGTGCACAATTTCTCCGCCCTGGATCTGCCGCCCCATGAACTCCTCGGGCTTCTCGACGAGTTGGTGGCCCGTATCGATCAGGACGAGGGGGCCGACAGCGGTGCCGCGGTCACCGGCGCGACCTGTCTGTACGCGATCTACGACCCGGTGTCCCGGCAGTGCAGCGTGGCCCGTGCCGGCCACCCGCAGCCGGCGCTGATCCAGCCCGACGGCAGCGTCGAGTTCCCCGAGGTCCCGGCAGGTCTGCCGCTCGGGCTCGGGGGGCTGCCGTTCGAGACGGCCGACCTCCAACTGGCCGAGGACAGCCGCCTCGTCCTCTACACGGACGGGCTCATCGAGGACCGGGAACGCGACATCGACGCCGGGCTCGAACTTCTGCGCACCGCCCTGACCGGCGCCCACAGGACGCCCGAGGACACCTGTCGGACCGTACTCGACGCCATGCTCCCCGCCCCGCAGAACGACGACATCGCCCTCCTCGTCGCACGCACCAGCGCAATGCCCGCAGACCGCATCGCCGACTGGCAGGTGCCCACCGACCCGGCCGCCGTCGCCGACGTACGCGAAACAGTCACCCGACAGCTGACCCAGTGGGGCCTGGACGAGTTGGCGTTCGTCACCGAGCTGATACTCAGCGAACTCGTCACCAACGCCATCCGCTACAGCAACGGCCCCATCCGTGTCCGTATGCTCCGCGACCGGAGCCTGATCTGCGAGGTCTTCGACAGCAGCAGCACCTCCCCCCATCTGCGGTACGCGGCCACCACCGACGAGGGCGGGCGCGGCCTGTTCCTCGTCGCGCAGCTCGCCGAACGCTGGGGCACCCGCTACACCCCCACCGGCAAGATCATCTGGGCCGAGCAGCCTCTGCCCTGAGAGACGGGCGGAGAGCGACCGGAGGCGGTCGTTCGCTCGTGATCAGGATCAAGTCGTATGCGGAACCGCGCAGTTGGTCGCCGACATGGCTGCTCACCCTTTCGGGTGCGACCTTCGAGCTGACAGACTCCGCACGTGCCCGACTTCGACATGCTCGTCATCGGATCCGGCCCGGGCGGCCAGAAAGCCGCCATCGCCGCCGCCAAACTCGGCCGCCGGGTCGCCGTCATCGACCGCCCCGACATGGTCGGCGGGGTCTCCATCCACACCGGGACCATCCCGTCCAAGACACTGCGCGAGGCGGTCCTGTATCTGACCGGCCTCACGCAACGTGATCTGTACGGCCAGAGCTACCGTCTAAAGGAGGACATCACCGTCGCGGACCTGACGGCACGTACCCAGCACGTGGTGGGCCGCGAGGTCGACGTCATCCGCAGCCAGCTCTCCCGCAACCACGTCTCCCTGTTCGCCGGCACCGGCCGCTTCGTCGACGACCACACCGTCGCACTGCGCGAAGTCACCGGCAACGAGCGGCTGTTGAACGCCGAACACATCGTCATCGCCACCGGCACCCGCCCCGCCCGGCCCGCCAGCGTCGAGTTCGACGAGCGGACGATCATCGATTCGGACAACGTACTGAATCTGGAACGGGTGCCGCGCTCCATGGTCATCGTCGGCGCCGGCGTGATCGGCATGGAGTACGCCTCCATGTTCGCCGCTCTCGGCAGCAAGGTCACCGTGGTCGAACAGCGGCCGGGGATGCTCGACTTCTGTGACGTCGAGGTGATCGAGTCGCTGAAGTACCACCTTCGGGACCTGGCCGTCACCTTCCGGTTCGGGGAGACCGTCGCCGCGGTCGAACGTCACCCGAGGGGCACTCTCACGCTTCTGGAGAGCGGCAAGAAGATACCTGCGGACGCGGTGATGTACTCCGCGGGCCGCCAGGGCCTCACCGACGACCTCGATCTCGACAAGGCCGGTCTGTCCGCCGACCGGCGCGGCCGGATCAAGGTCGACGAGCACTTCCGCACCGAGGTGCCACACATCTACGCCGTCGGCGATGTCATCGGGTTCCCGGCGCTGGCCGCGACCTCGATGGAGCAGGGGCGTACGGCGGCGTATCACGCCTGTGGCGAGCCGGTGAACCAGATGGACGGCCTTCAGCCGATCGGCATCTACACCATCCCGGAGATCAGCTTCATCGGGCGGACCGAGGACCAGCTCACCGAGGATTCCGTGCCGTACGAGGTCGGCATCTCCCGCTATCGCGAGCTGGCCCGGGGGCAGATCATCGGCGACTCGCACGGCATGCTGAAACTGCTGGTCTCGCCGGACGACCGCAGACTCCTCGGCGTGCACTGCTTCGGTACGGGGGCCACCGAACTGATCCACATCGGGCAGTCCGTGATGGGCTGCGGCGGCACGGTCGACTACCTGGTCAACGCGGTGTTCAACTACCCCACCCTCGCGGAGTCCTACAAAGTCGCGGCCCTGGACGCGACGAACAAGATCCGGCAGATCGACCGGCTCAGGGATTGATGACGAGCGATTGATGAGGAGGACTTCGCGTCGATGACGGCAGCTGATTCGAGCCATTTACGTTCCTGGGGTGCCGTCCGCTCAGCCGTACCCGCAAGCCGCGTATGCGGGAGTCTTGTCGTAGCCCTTCTGCTGGCCTGCGGCCCTGTTGCCCGCGGGCCCCGCGATCGCCTCCGGCCCTCGTGACGCCGGCCCGGTCGGCTGGGCTTCCGTCAACGGCGGAACCACCGGCGGCGCGGGTGCCGGGCCGGAATCGGTGTGGACCGTCTCGACGCGTGCGGAGCTGAAGGAGGCGCTGGCCAACCGCGGCGAGGCGACCGCGCCCAAGGTCATCCGGGTCGAGGGAGACATCAGCGGCCATGAGGCCGGTGACGGCACGCTGCTCGGTGAGCAGGACTACGCGCCCGGCTAGGACCTGGCGAAGTACATGTCGTGCTTCGGCGCGGACGGCGCCGAGTGGTCCGACACGCGCTACGCCTACTGCAAGCAGCAGCGGGCCCTGCGGCAGACCGGTTCGAACACGGAGAAGCAGCAGATTCAGCTGACCGTGCCGAGCAACACCACGCTCGTCGGCACGGGCGGCGACGCCCGCCTGCTCGGGGTCTTCCTGAGCGTCAACACCGGCACCAACATCATCGTCCGGGACCTCCAACTCGAGGCGCCCGTCGACTACTTCACGACCTGGTCGCCGGACGACGGGGAGCGCGGCAGCTGGAACGCCCGCTTCGACGCCATGTCGGTGGTCACCGGCAGGAACGTCTGGATCGACCACTGCACGTTCACCGACGGCCGCTACCCGGACCGCACGGCGCCGGTCGGCTTCCATGGCGAGCGGGTGCAGCGGCACGACGGGCTGCTGGACATCGAGGACGGTTCGGACTTCATCACGGTGTCCGACAGCCGGTTCACCGACCACGACAAGGCGGTGCTCATCGGGTCCGGTGACGGGCGCGGCGACCGTGACCGCGGGCATCTGAAGGTCACCTTCGTCCGCAACCTCTTCACCGACATCGGGCAGCGCGCTCCGCGCGTCCGCTTCGGTCAGGTGCATGTGGTCAACAACGTCAACGGGGGCCGGGCAGCGGACACCACGTACGCGCTCGGTATCGGGGTGGAGTTCGCGATGGTCTCCGAGAGGAACGTATTTCGGTACGAGGGCCCTGGTGCCCGTCCCGGCGTGGTGGTCGCGATCTACGGGGGCACGCGCTTCAGCGACACGGGCTCCTGGCTGAACGGCCGCCCCGCCGGACTCGACGCCGCGGCAGCGGCCGAGGCGCCCGACGAGTTCTCGACGGACACCGGCTGGGCGCCGGCCGATGTCTATCCGTACCGTCCGCTGCGGTCACCGGCCGAGGTGTGGTGGCACGTCCTGAACCACTCCGGCCCTCGCCACCGGTGAACGCAACCACCGCACTGCTCACGGCTTACGGGCGACCCCACCCAAGGCGATCACCTCGCCGCCCGCGCCGGTCGTCGCGGGATCGGGGCGCCAGTCGGTGATGGGTACGACGCCGGGCTCCAGCAGTTCCAGGCCGGCGAAGAAGCCGGCGAGCTGCTGCGGGCTGCGCAGGTAGTACGGGGCCGCGCCGCTCTCGTTGTAGAGGCGGGTTGCTTCGGCGTTGGCCTGGTTGGTGTCCACGCTGTCGTTGAACGCGAAGTAGCTGCCGGACGGCAGTGCCTCCATGAGCGTACGGACGATGGAGCGTGCTTCGTCGTAGTCCGCGATGTGCCCGCTGACCTGCATGAGTGTGAGTGCCACGGGCTTCGTGAGGTCGAGGGTGCGGGCTGCTTCCCGCAGGACCGCGCCCGGGTCGTGCAGGTCCGCGTCGATGTAGTCGGTCACGCCCTCACGGGTGCTGGTCAGCAGGGCCTGGGCGTGGGCGAGTACGAGCGGGTCGTTGTCCACGTAGACGATGCGGGCGTCGGGGGCCACCCGCTGGGCGATCTGGTGGGTGTTGTCCGCCGTGGGCAGGCCCGTGCCGATGTCGAGGAACTGGCGGATGCCGGCCTCTCCGGCCAGGTGGCGCACGGCGCGGCCGAGGAAGGCCCGGGAGTCGCGGGCGAGGTCGGTGATGCCGGGGAAGATCTCGCGGAAGGCGTCGCCCGCTTGCTCGTCGACGGGGTAGTTGTCCTTGCCGCCGAGCCAGTAGTTCCAGATCCGGGCCGAGTGCGGCACCGCCGAGTCGATCTTCGCTGATGCCGTGGTGTCGGGGGCGGATGAGTCCTGCGTCACCGGACAGCCTCCTTCTGGGGAACAGCCATCGTTGGCCTTAGGCATACAACGTAGGGTCAACTGACCTCGTTCCACGGGGAGTTTGTGGGGTTGAGGTGCCTGTGGGCGCCGGTCGGGAACGTACACGCGTTGCCGCCTCCTGCCCGGAGGCGGGAGGCGGCCTGTTGTCGGCGTCCGTCGCGGCTACAGGGGGATGCGTGACTGGGCGGCGGAGATGACCGGCTCGCGTCGGCGGTGGTGCTGCTCGTATTCGGCCACCTTGCGGGCCACGCTCAGGGAGACGTTCTGCAGTTCGGCCATGATGTCGCTGGGTGCCATGGCGTCGTAGCCGGGCCACGGTTCGCTGCCGCGGAGCTGCTCGATGGCGTCGAGGACCGCGTCGCGGTTCGCGTGGGCGCGCTCGTAGCCTTCGATGACCGTCAGTTCGGACTGTGACAGCGGGCGCAGCCGCTTGTTGATCTCGTCGAGGCCGAGCCTGCCGTATCCGGCGATCGGCAGGTCCTCCTCGCGGGTCACCGCGCCCTGGACCTCCTCGGCCATGCGGGTCACGCCCGGCATCTCGCGGACCACGCCCTCGGCCGCGGACTTGGTCTGCCGGCCGCTGGTCTGGACGATGTCCCGCAGCCGGTCGGCGGTCGTTCGCACCAGGCGTACGGCCTCCTCCAGCACGGTGCCTTCGTGGTCCGGGCCGAAGCCGTTGCCCGCGGCTACCACGGCCCGCGCGTGCGCGGCGACACTGTCCTCCAGCGTCTCCAGCAGTTCCTGGTCCTGGCGGCGCAGCGAACCGAGCAGGTCGGCGGCGGCCTGGTCCTGGATCTCCTCGGCGATGCTCTCCCCCGCGCGGGACGCGGCCAGTGCCCGGGCCGCGGCCGTGAACTCGTGCTCGGCGTTCTTCAGCAGCCGCAGCTCATTGGCCTGCCGGCCGCCCAGCAGCCCGGTCACGAGCGACGTCCCGATCGCCAGCGGGAGCATGGCCGCACGCATGGCGCTGCGGGAGACGAGGCCCGCCATGTCGATCGTGGTGCCGATCAGGCCACGTGGACGTGTCTCGCGTACGTGATGCTCGATCCGCTGAAGGCTGTCCAGGACCTCGGCGACCTGGCGCTCCAGCATCTGGCGGTACGGACCCGGAGGCGTGACCGTCACATCCGCCCGGAACCGGTCGGCGACTGCGGCATGGGTCTGCCGGGCATCTTCGAGCGCCGGTACCAGCGCCTGCGTCATCACTGCCATGTGCTTCTCCCTGAGTGGGGGGATCGGGCGGCTGTCCGCCGCGTACGGGAACCGGCTGCTCAGCGGCCCGTTCCACGGCCGGGCAGCCCTCACCATCCTGCGAGACCCCCACCGCGAACGCCCGGCGAGCGGGCGCCCGGCGGGGCGGTACCGCGCGGCCCGGTGGCCCGCCTGGTGCGGACTTCGCACGCCGTGCCACACCTGCCGGATTACTCCGTACGGGTGACGGCGGGCGCCATCCCCGCGACTGCGGCACCAGTCGTTTGCGGCGCCTGTGCGGCGGCTCCCGGTTCCCGGGCGGCGAAATACAGCCAGAGCATCTGACGCCCCTTCACGGGACACAGCCACTCGGGCACCATCGACCTCATCACCTCTACACATAAGGGTGCCTGATGGAGGCTCCGGGGAGACCCTGCGTAACCCCCCGGGTACGCAGTAGGTTCGGGATCAGAACGCGCGCGGCCACGTGGCCGCGCGCGTTCTGGACGAAATGAGGGGAGAACCGTGCGTCGTGGAGACGAGTTCGCCGGCCGTTATGTCCTCAAAGAGGTCATCGGCGCCGGGCGGAGCGGTGATGTGTGGCTGGCCCACGACAAGATGGTCGGGCAGGACGTCGCGCTGAAACCGGAGCGGATCGAGGGCGACCGCGAAACCGCGGTACGGCGGCTGCTGGGCGAGCCGCGCGCCATGGCCAAGTTCCGCGATCATCCCCACGTCGTGACGCTGTTCGATGTCGTGAAAGTGCCGCAGGACGGCGATGGTGAGGGCGGCGGGCGCGGCGAGGACACGTACTGGTTCATCATGGAGTACGTGCCTGGCGGCGGCCTGGACCGGGAGCCGCCGATGTCGCCCCAGCGGGCGGCCCGCATCGGTGCCGAGCTCGCCGACGCGCTCACCGCCCTGCACGAGGCGGGCATCGTGCACTGCGACATCAAGCCCGCGAACGTCGGCCTCACCGGGCGCGGTACCGCGAAGCTGCTGGACTTCGGCGCCGCGCACCGGTCCGGCGGCACCGAGACCGTCACGGCCAACGGCCCGTCCAGCTTCACTCCGGCCTACGCCGCCCCCGAGCTGGCCCGCGGGAACATTCCCCTGCCGGAGTCGGACGTGTTCTGCCTGGGCGCCACGCTGTACGCGCTGGTCACCGGGTCGCCGCCGCGCGGACACGTGTCCGACGGGGACGAAGAGCACAGACAGGAAGCAAGCGGCGAGGGGGAGGACACCGAGCGGCTGACGCACTGGAAGGCCGAGCGGGGCGTCGTCGAGATGGACGCCGAGGCTGTGGGACCGCTGTATCCCGTACTCACCTCCATGCTTCAGCGCGATCCACGGCACCGCCCCGCAGCGGCCGAGGTGAAGCGGCTCCTGGCGCCCATCGCCGGGCTGGAGCAGGATGTCGACGAGCAGACCCTGAATGACGGTGGCAAGCTGGCCGGGCATGGCCAGCGGCCTGGCAGTGACGAGCTGGCCGGGCATGGGCGGCGGCGTGGCGGTGACGAGACTGAGGCCGGGCATGCGCGGCGGCGCTGGCCGCTCGTCGCGGCCCTCGGCGCCAGTGCCGCCCTGGCTCTGGCCCTGACCTTCGTCTTCCTGCCCGATGACGACGGCGAGACGCATGACACCGACCAGGCCGGCCAGGGTCGGCTCACCGGCGAGGCCTCCAACGGCTCGGGCAAGAGCTCGGCGCAGTCGCTGATCGGCGACCCCCGCACCGCCGACCTGTGCACGCTGGCCGATCCCACTGCCCTCGGGCGGTTCGGCGAGGCTCAAGTAGACGTGGATTACGGGAACTTCGACCGCTGTGACGTGCTCGTCCACACCGACGAGGAGAACCGTATCGACGTGTCGCTGGACCTCCAGCCGGGCTCACGCCCCGAGTCGTCGCAACCCGCCACGACGGTCGGGAAGATCGGCATCCTGGAGGAAGATCCGCAGGACGACGAGTGCGGGCTGATACTGGTGCCTGAGGGCGACTCCGACGGCCTTCTCGTCGAGGTTCGCGTCAACATGGGTGACGGCACCGTGACCGGTGGCAGGGCGGCGCTGTGCGGGGTCGCCGACTCGGCCGCCCAGAGCGCGGCCGCCGTGCTCAACCGGGGCCCGGTCCCCCGCCGCCCCCAGGCCTACCCGAAAGACTCGCTGGCCTGGTCGAACGCCTGTGATCTGCTCGACGCCAAGGCACTGTCCGTCGTCCCCGGCGTCAAAGCGGGCGCGCCGTCGGACATCGATGTCGCCAAGTGGCGCTGCGAGTGGTCCAGCGACGAAGACGACCTGGAGACGGAGGTGAGCTTCTTCCGTGACCAGCCCAAGACCGAGGCGGACGGCGATCCCATCCGGATCGGCGGATACGACGCCATCGTCGAGGCCGAGGACGACTCCTGCACGGTCTTCGTCGAGTACCGCCCGTACAGCGGCAAGAACGCCGAACCGGCCGCCGAGATGCTCCGCCTGCAGGTCGACGGCCGACGCCCCATCGGCGAACTCCGCTCGATGGCCACGTCCCTCGCCAGGTCGGCTGCCGCGAAGCTGCCTCCGCGCTGACGGCAGCCAGCCCCCGCCGACGGGACCCGCGCGGCCGGTACACGGAACGGCGTACCGGCCGCAGGCGCGTGTGGTCACGCCCGGCGGCACTCATCAACTATCAATGCACGGGCGTTTGTTCAGTCCGGTTTTCGGATCCCCGCTCGCAGAGTTTCGCATTCTTCACATCTGCGAGTGGATGATGAATTTCTTCAGAGATTGCGTACGCGCGCGGCTACGCCATGTCCGATCAACAGGTAGATCACAGCAGGCAGGCCGTAATTGAGGAGGACGCGAAGTCCTTCTGTGTCCATCGTGAAAATATCCTGTGACCACCACGCCAGCCAGTCGGCGGTGTCTTCCACGAACTCGACGAAGACGTTCGCCTGGTTGGCGTCCAGCAGGTAGAGCAGGATCCACAGGCCCAGGAACAGGGCGGCCACGTCCGCGACGGTGTGGATGGCGAGTGCTGCTCGCCGCGCCGCGGAGCCGTCTCTTCTTCTTTCCTGACGGTGGTTGCGGACCTGATTCTGGTCGTATTGCTGGTTTTCGGGTACGGGTTCGAAGTTGGTCATGGGGATTCCCATCTGACGGGTGCACAATTCTTGGCCGCGGATGCGCGTGGGGCGTTTTCCGTGCCTTATGGAATCTGCGCCGCGGTTGGATTACGCGTTACACGTCGGCGCGATACGCCCCATATCGGGGGTTACGACTATTCGCCGGCAGCCGGCATCGAGAGCTCGGATGCGAGACTCACAGAAGCGTCCGCCACCGCGGCACCGTGACCTCCGTCACGGAGCCACCGCAGCCGATGCATGCAGAAATCGCTATATGTTAATGTCGCCATGCGTTGCCACACGCCAGAGCCATCGGGCAACGCCCACGCACAAGGCAAGGAGCCCTCATGACCAGCGCCACCGACCACCTCACCCACGAGAACCACACGCACGCCCACGGCGCGGACTGCGGTCATGTCGCCATCCCGCACGGCGACCACACCGACTACGCCCACGACGGCCACATCCACCGAGCGCACGGCGACCACATCGACGAGTGCAACGGCGCGGGCCACACCGTCCACGACGGCCACGACCACCAGCACGGCGAGGGCTGCGGCCATGTCGCCGTACCGCACGACGACCACACCGACTACGTGCACGACGGCCACCGTCACGCCGCCCACGAGGGACACTGGGACGACCACTGACGGCCGACGCCGAGTGACACGGGCACGAGCAGGCCGGGCGCGCGACCGGAAACCATTGTCACATGCTAATGTCTGCATATGGCAATGACTTCCCCTCCCCCGGCGAGCGAGCCAACGGACACCCTCCAGGCCGCCAGTGAGCTGCTGCGAGCCCTGGCCTCGCCCGTGCGCCTCGGCATCGTGCGCGAGCTGTCCACCGGCGGGAAGTACGTCCACGAACTGGTCGCCACCCTGGGCGTGAGCCAGCCTCTGGTCTCCCAGCACCTGAGGGTGCTGCGCACCTCGCGGATCGTCACCGCCCGGCGCCAGGCCCGCGAGACCCAGTACAGCCTGACCGACGACCACGTGGCGCACATCGTGCTGGACGCCATCCGGCACGCACAGGAGTAGCGCCGGCCTTCACGGCCCGTACGACTCCGATGGCCGCCCGGCTTCCCGCCGGGCGGCCATCGTCATGTCCGGGTCCGCACGCCACGGATGGTGCGCCTCATCGGGAGCAGTCAACTGCTTCCCGCGCCGGATGCCCGCTGCCAGGCCGATTCCCGCAGCAGGCGCAGTCCGTTCAGGCCGACGATGACGGTCGAGCCCTCGTGGCCCGCGACGCCGAGGGGCAGCGGCAGGGTGCCGGCCAGGTCCCAGATGACGAGTCCGGCGATGAACACCCCGGCGATGACGAGGTTCTGGACGACCAGTTCCCTGGCGCGGCGGGAGAGGGCGACGGTAGTGGGGACCGCGGCGAGTTCATCGCGGACGATCACGGCGTCGGCGGTCTCCAGGGCGAGGTCGGAGCCCGCCCGGCCCATGGCGATACCGGTGTGTGCGGCGGCCAGGGCGGGCGCGTCGTTGACGCCGTCCCCGACGACCATCACCTTGCGGCCCGCTCCTTCCATCTCCTTGACCGCGCTCAGCTTGTCCTGCGGCAGCAGTCCGGCGCGTACGTCGTCGATGCCGGCCTCGGCGGCCAGGTGGGCGGCGGCCCGGGCGTTGTCGCCGGTGAGCAGGGTCGGAGCGGTGCCGGTCAGCTTGGTGAGGGAGACGACGGTGGCGGCGGCGTCCGGGCGCAGCCGGTCCGCGATGCCGAGGACTCCAGCGGGGAGGCCGTCGATCATGACCAGGACCGCGGTACGGCCGGACTCCTCGAGTTCCTGGGCCAGCGCGGTGACCGGGTCCCCGGCGTCGTCCAGCAGGCGGGCCGGGGCGCCCACCGCGACCGTGCGTCCGTCGACGACGGCTTGCACCCCGATGCCGGGTGCGGACGTGAAGTCCTCCGTGGCGGGCAGGTCGAAGCCGCGTTCGCGGGCCGCGTCCACGACGGCTCGGGCCAGCGGGTGCTCGCTGGGGTGCTCGGCTGCCGCCGCGAGCTGCAGCAACTCGTCCTCGTCCAGGCCGGATTGGGGCAGCGTCCGTACGTCGGTGACCCGCGGCGTGCCTTCGGTCAGCGTGCCCGTCTTGTCGAGGGCGACCGTGTCCACCTGACCGAGCCGCTCCATCACCACGGCCGACTTGACCAGTACGCCGTGTCGTCCGGCGTTGGCGATCGCGGAGAGCAGCGGGGGCATGGTGGCCAGTACGACCGCGCACGGCGAGGCGACGATCATGAAGGTCATGGCCCGCAGGAGTGCGTCGTCGAGTGCCGCGCCGAAGGCGAGCGGCACGAGGAACACGGCGAGGGTCGCGGCCACCATGCCCAGCGAGTAACGCTGTTCGACCTTCTCGATGAACAGCTGCGTGGGCGCCTTGGTCTCGGAGGCCTCCTCCACCATCCGTACGATCCGGGCGATCACCGAGTCGGAGGCGTCGCGCTCGACGCGGACCCGCAAGGCTCCGGTGCCGTTGAGGGTGCCCGCGAAGACCTCGTCGCCGGGCTCCTTCGGCGCGGGGAGCGGTTCGCCGGTGATGGTCGCCTGGTCGACTTCGCTCGCTCCGTCCAGTACGCGGCCGTCGGCGCCGACGCGCTCTCCGGGTCGTACGAGGATGGTGTCGCCGACCGCCAACTCCTCGACGGAGACGGTCTGTTCGCCGCCGTCCGGAGTCAGCCGGGTGGCCGTGGAGGGGGCCAGGTCGAGCAGGCCGCGGACGGAGTCGGCGGTGCGGGCGGTGGCGAGTGCCTCCAGCGCGCCGGATGTCGCGAAGATGACGATCAGCAGGGCGCCGTCCATCACCTGACCGATCGAGGCCGCGCCGAGGGCGGCGACGATCATCAGGAGGTCGACGTCGAGGGTCTTCTCCTTGAGGGCTTTGAGTCCCTCCCAGCCCGGTTCCCAGCCGCCGGTGACGTAGGCCAGTGCGTAGAGCGGGCCCCAGGTCCAGGCGGGGGCGCCGGTCAGCTGGAGGGGCAGTGCGAGCAGGAAGAGGGCGGTGGCCGCGGTGGCCCAGCGGGCCTCGGGGAGCGCCAGGATGCGGGTGCGGCGCCGGGGCGCGGTTGCGGTGCGCGCGGGTCCGGCCCGGTCGACCGACGGCTGGGTGAGCGTGGACGTCATCACTGTCCTTCGTGAGGGACGCATGGGGGCGTACGGGCAGACGGGCAGTCGGCGGCTCCCGGGGCCGCGCCCTCACCATACAGGATCACATGAAGAGCCATTCATGTCTTCATGTCCGCCCGCTCCACCCCCTGGCGTCACTAAGGTCACTCCAGACCCACAGACACACCGAGAGCGAGATCCTGACAGGCAGTGACAGCGCGTAGTGCGAGGGAGGAGGCGCGGGCATGGATCGGGGCGACGAGTCCGACGAGTACGACACCGAGGCCGACGGCGGCGCGCAGATCCCCCAGCACCCGATGCCGCCGGAGCAGGAGGAACTCTCTTCGGTGTCCGACGAGCGGCTGACCGATCTGCTGCGCGCCGACGCCCGGACCGCGCGCCCCGCCTGGCGCGAGCTGCGCAGCCGCCACCGGCCCGCGGTTCTCTCGTACGCCCGACTGTGCACCGTCGACGAGTCGGCGGCCCATCGGATCACGGCGACGGCCTTCACCCTCGCGGCCCGGGAGACGGCGCGCGGTATCGAGCCGCCCACCCCGTGGCGGCATCAACTCCTGCTGCTGGCCTGCCGGGTGGCCGCCGAGTGGTCCGCCGACGAACGTGGCGCCCGCCTCGACCCTGGTCTGCTCGTCGCACTGCGTGAGGCGGATGCGGGCGCCGAAGGGCCCGTCCCGCCGATGCTCGCCGCGTTTCTGACGTTGCCCGCGCGGGTGCAGGGGCTGGTCTGGTACGGCGTCGTGGACGGGGAGTCCGAGGCCGACACCGCCCGTTTTCTGGGCGTTGCGCCCGAGGACGTGGCGTACGGCATGCAAGGCGCGTTCCATGACCTGTGCCAGTCCGTGCTCACCACGCGCCTCGCCGGTTCCGACGATCCGGACTGCCAGGATTTTCATCGCCTGATCGAGGAGGCGGTACGCCCCGAGCGCCCTCGCCGCAGCGCGGATCTGGACGCCCATATGGGCGGCTGCCCGCACTGTGCCACCGGGTACGAGGAGCTGGCGGCCCTGCGCGACACTCCGCGTGCGGCTCTGGCCGAGGGGCTGCTGCCCTGGGGCGGCGCGGCCTACGCCATGAGCGGCGGGGCGGTCGACGAGGCGCGGCAGGAAGTGCGTACGGCGGCGGGGCAGGGCGAGCGTTCGGCGGCCCGGTGGAGTTGGTCGGCTTGGTGGCCGTCCCGCCGCGTCGCGATCGTATCGGCCGCGCTCGGTGTCGCGCTCGCACCGCTGCTGGTCTATGCGCTGACGCAGGGCGACTCGGGATCGCAGGAGTCGGCCGGCGCCGTGGACACGCCGACGCGGCCGCCCTCGGCGACGGTGACCTCGACGTTCTCCCCGCCGCCGACCCTGTCCGCCACGGCCCAGTCGCCGTCCCCCGAGCCGACGAAGCCGACGCGCTCGGCGTCACCGAGCCCGAAACCGACGCCCACTCCCACGCCGACCACGACGCCGACCCGTTCGAAGCCCCCGGCGCCCGGGCCGCCGGACGGCACCTTCGCCCAGGTGGTGAACGTCGACTCGGGCCAGTGCCTGGACGTCGAGGGGGGCGACTTCGACCTCGGTACGGACGTCATCGCGGCCGACTGCTCCGCGTCGCGCTCCCAGCGCTGGCGGGTCGACGCCGACACGGGCGCCATCCAGTCGTTCGCCGACCCGGACTTCTGCCTGGACAGCAGGGGCTCCGTCGACGACGGGCTCGGCATCTGGACCTGCGAATCCCTCGACAGCGACAACGGCGAAAACCTTCGGTTCGCCGTGGACGGCACGGGTGTCATCCGCCCGGTCATCGCCCCCGACCACGCCGTGACCCCGGCCGGCGGCGAGGACCTGGACATCGAACCGGAAGACGGAGACGACGACCAGCGCTGGAGGGCGGGGGCCGGGATCGCCTGACGCCGGCTGTCCTCCCGTACCTTCTGAACCTGATTGATCCGTCGCGCGCTGGAGACCCGTACAGCCATCAGCGCAGGGTTCGTCTCAGACGGGAGCAGCAGTGGCGCAGAACGCGGATGACGCCGCTCTCGACGGGCGGCGGCCGGCTCCTGAGCTGCATCTGGCGCGCGGTGCGGCCGAGGGGAGCCGTCCGCCCGATGCGCGCGTTGCCGAGCAGCTTCCGCCCGACCGCCACCAGGCGATCCTGGAGGCGACCAAGCAGGTAGCCGCCCTGCTGAAGAGGCAGGGGCACGACTTCGCTCTCGCCGGGAGTGTCGCCGTCTACGCGCACGGCGGGGAAGGCAGCCTCCAGCACGATGCCGACTTCTGCATCAGGCCCGAGGACGCCGAAGCGGTCGCGGCCACGCTGGAGGACGCGGGCCTGACGGTGTACGCGCCTCCCGAGGACTGGCTGCTGAAGGCCAAGTGCCTCGGGCAGGACGTGGACCTGATCTTCGGGCTGGCCCATGGGCCGGTCAGCAGCGAGTTGCTCGGCAGGGCGCAGGAACTGTCGGTGGACTCCGTACAGATGCCCGTCCTGGCACCCACCGATCTGCTGCGGAGTCTGCTCGCCGCCTTCTCCGAGCACCACTGCGATTTCGGCGCCGTCCTGCCGATCGCCCGGCTGCTGCGCGAGAAGGTCGACTGGGCGCTGATCCGCCGCGAGTTCGGGGACGTACCCATGCCGGCCGCATTTCTGTACTTGCTGGAGCGCCTGGACGTCATCGCACCGCAGGGAGGAGATCAATGAACGCCCATGCCGGAAACGCCGAGCGGGCCGAGAACAACGTCGAATACCGCATCGCCCATCTGCAGGAGCGGCTCGCCGCCGGGGAGTTGGGCGAGCTCGGTATGCGCGTCGAGCCACGGGGATCGGCCGTGGCGGTCATGGGCACCGTGCCGACCGCGCACTGCCGGGAGGAACTGCTGCGCGCCGTGGACGAGGAACTGGCCGGACTCGCCGTCCACTACGACATCGTCGTGGCCGAGGCCGCGGCTCCCGATCATCCGGAGGAGGTGGCATGATCCGCGTCGCGGCCGTCGGGGACATACATATGGGGCTGGACAGCCAGGGCCTGCTCAGGCCGGCTTTCGACACGCTGCCCGACTGTGCCGACCTGCTGCTCCTGGCCGGTGACCTGACCCGGCACGGCACGCCTGAGGAGGCGCGGGTGGTCGCCGAGGAGGTGGCCGGGCTGCCGGTGCCGGTCGTCGCCGTGCTCGGCAATCACGACCACCACGACGAGAGGCCGGAGGAGGTCGCCGCCGTTCTGCGCGCGGCGGGTGTGCGGGTTCTCGAGGGGCAGGGCACGGTCGTCGAGGTCGACGGCGCGCGTGTCGGCGTGGCGGGCACGAAGGGCTTTGGTGGCGGGTTCGTCGGCCGCAGTGGCAGTGAGTTCGGGGAGCCGCTGATGAAGGAGTTCATCCGGTACACGCGCCGCTGCGCCGACGGTCTGCGTACGGCTCTGGACGAACTGGCCGGGCAGGACTGCGGGACCCGGGTCGCGCTCACGCACTTCTCCCCCGTGCCCGACACGCTGGCCGGTGAGCCCCCGGAGATCTATCCGTTCCTCGGCAGCTATCTGCTGGCCGAGGCGATCGACACGGCGGGCGCGGACCTGGCCGTCCACGGACACGCCCACGCCGGTACGGAACACGGGATGACCAGCGGCGGCGTCCCGGTCCGCAATGTCGCGCAGCCGGTCATCCGCAGGGCGTTCAGCGTGTATCACCTGCACGGCCACGAGGAGCCGGCGACGGCTTCCGCCTCTGCGGGCGCCTCCGGCTGAGCGGGCGCCGGCCGGGCGTTAACTCTCCCCGGGCAGGGGCACCCGGAGGCCGAGTGGGGTCCTGACCAGGGGCCGCCGCACCTTGACGGAGGTACTGGAGGTACTGGACATGGCACACGAAGGAAACGTCATCACCGAGCTGGTGACAGACCACCGGGAGGTCGAGGAGCTCTTCGGCCGGATCGAGGCGCTGCCGCCCGGCGACAAGGACCGCAAGCTCTACGCCGACCAGGCCACCATGGAGCTCGTACGGCACTCGGTGGCCGAGGAGGAGTATCTGTACCCGGCCGTGCGGCAGTACGTCCCCAACGGGGACGCGGTGGCCGACAAGGAGATCGACGACCACTCCAAGGCCGAGCAGATCATGAAGGACCTGGAGAGCTGCGAGGCGAGCGACGCCGAGTTCGACCGGCTCATCGGCAGCCTGATGAACGAGGTCCGCTCGCACATCGCCGATGAGGAGGAGAACCTCTTCCCCATGCTGCGCACCACGGCTTCCGCCGAGGCCCTGGACGAGCTGGGTGAAAAGGTCCGGCAGGCGAAGAAGCTGGCGCCGACGCGTCCGCACCCCTCCGCACCGGACAAGCCCCCGGCCAACAAGCTCCTGGCACCCGGAGCCGGACTGGTCGACCGGGTGCGCGACGTGCTGACCGGGCGCGGGAAGAAGAGCTGACGGCGAGGTTGGTCCGGCGGGTCGCGGGTACTGCGGGAATGGTCGGCGCAAGAGGAAGCGCCCACTCCGCAACTGTTCCGGCAACACCACCGCCTGGAGGGCACCATGGCAGACGTCAGCCCCATCGACCTGCAGAAGGCCTTGTCCGGCGTGGACTACCCGGCCGACCCCAAGAAGCTTGCGAAGGCCGCCCGGGACAACGGCGCGCCGAAGGAACTCACCGAGCGCATCTCGCACCTGGGGAAGAAGAAGTTCGAGAACCCGGCCGAGGTGAGCAAGGCCGTCTTCGGCAGCCAGTGACCGACTTCCGTCCATGAACGACGGCCGGGGCCCTGTGCCCCGGCCGTCGCAGTTGTGTCCAGGTCAGGGCCAGGACGGTTCCCTGCGCGGGACGACGACGAGTTCGGCCACCGCGCTGCCGGACGGGACCGACAGGGCGTACAGGACGGTGTCGGCCACGATGTCGGGGCTCTGCAGCATCGAGACGTCGGCGTCCGGGAACCGGTCGAGGATGAACGGCGTGTGCATGCCGCCGGCGATGATCCCCGTGACACCGATCCCCACACAGTCCCGCTGCGCCTCCTTGAACAGGGTGTGGGTGAACGCGCGCAGCCCCGCCTTGCCCGCCGAGTAGGGCCCGGCCTCGGTCCAGGTGCGGTTCGCGGCCGTGGACAGGATATTGACGATGTGGCCGCCGCCTCGGGCGACCATGCGCCGGTAGGTCTCCAGGCACAGATACATCGGCCCCAGCAGATTGGTGGCGACGACCCGTGTCACCTCGTCGGCCGTCAGCTGCTCGATCGGCTTCGTGACGTCGACGGCGGCGTTGTTGACCAGCACGTCCACCGGCTGCCCGGTTTCCTCGAGGTCCCGGAAGATCTCGGCGACGGCGTCGGCGTCCCGTACGTCCATCTCTACGAAGCTTGCGTCGCGGCCCGCGCGGGCAAGGTCGTCGCAGAGTTCCTGGGCCAGGTCCTTGCGTACGTCGGCGACCAGTACGGATGCTCCCGCTCCGGCCAGCTTCCGCGTGATCGAGGCGCCCAGGCCTCGTGCCCCGCCGGTGACGAGGGCCTGCTTGCCGTGGAGATCGACCTGTACTGCGCCGCCCATGTTCACTTCTGCCTTTCGTCGTGCCGGCCGGATGCAGCGGTGCACGCTCGGCGACCGCTTCACGTCCCACTGTGACCGTGACGGAATGGCCCGGCATGTCGGATTAGCCCGCGGAGCGGGTACGGGGCTGTGGCCGCCGCCACTCTCCGCCCGCATCCGGTCCGTGCCGTATGTGCGTATTCGGGTGCTGTGATCAACCCCACGGCGAGCGTCAATTCCCCGACGGGATCGGGGATTTCGCACCCCTGCGGCACCGAAACGGAGTGATGTCTGTCCTGACTCGGCGGTCCCGTCTGCCACGATGGGCGACGCCGATCCGGTGGAGCGGCCGCGCAGCGCAGCCGGCATTCCGAGCTCCCGCCGATTCCTCCGCCTGAGTCCCCGGACTCGTCTTTCGAGTACTTCACTGTGTCTTCTTCTCCTTCCGCGCCCGTGCCCGCCCCTGCCTCCACCGATGTGCCGCCCGTGAGCGAGTCCCGTTCGCCGTGGCGGTCCCTGAAGTACCGCAGCATGCGCTGGTGGTCCGTCGCGAACCTCGTGTCGAACGCCGGTACGTGGATGCAGCTCACGGTGCAGAACCTGCTGGTCCTGCAGATCACCGGTTCCGCCGCCACCACGGGTCTCTCCGTGTCGGTGCAGGCCGCGCCCGCTCTGCTCATGAGCCTCGCCGGCGGTGCGGCCGTGGACCGCTGGCCCCGCAAGCTGACCGCGGGCGTCAGCCAGGCGCTGCTCGGCCTGGTTGCGTTCGTGACGGCCGTCCTGGTGGCGGTCGATCAGCTGAACGTGCCTGTGCTGATGGTGCTGGCCGCCGTTACGGGTCTCATCGCCACGGTCGACGCGCCGGCGTGCTCGCTGCTGGGCAACGATCTCGTACGTACGGAGGACGTTCCCTCCGCGATCGGGGTGGGCTCGCTGGTGTCCAACGCGGGCCGGCTCGCCGGTACCGCGCTGGCCGGGCTGACGGTCGGCTTCTTCGGCACGGCGGCCGCGTACGCCGCGAACGGGGTGTCCTTTCTGTTCGTCGCCTCGGTCATTCCGTTTCTCCGGCCGGTTTACAAGGCGGCCCGGCGTTCTGAGGTTCCGGCTCCTGCGATTCCGGCTCAGCGTGGGTCCAAGAGCGTGGGTCAGGACATGACCATGCGGGAGGGGCTGGCGTTCTTCATGCGCCGCCCGCGGCTGGTCGCACTGGCCGGCGTGACCGGGATCAGCGCGGTGTTCGGGCGGAACTACAGCCTCACGCTGGCGGTGCTCGTCACCGGGCCGCTCGCCGGGGGCGCCGGGGCGTTCGGCACGGTCTCCACTGTTCTCGCCGTCGGTGGCATCGTCGGCGCCGTCCTGGGTGCCCGGCTGCGGCGGCCCTCTGTGCGGCTCGTGGGGACCTTGGCTGCGGCGGGCGGGCTGCTCCAGGCGGTGGCGGGGCTGTCGCCGTCGCTCGTGCTGCTGCTGGTCCTCGTCCTGCCGATGGCCGTGGTGGAGTCCGTCTCCGACACCGCCGGGACTACGGTCCTGCAGACCGACCCGCCTGCTCATCTGCGGGGACGTGTGCTCGGGGTCTGGGGCAGCATCCGTACGGCCTGGGGTCTCGCTGGGCCGCCTGCGCTGGGGCTCCTCATGGAGCTGGCGGGGGCGCGGGGGGCGCTCGTGGCGGGAGGGCTGATCATCGCCGGTTCGATCGGGGCGGGTTACGTACTCCGGGAACGCCGGACCGCTAAGCCGGTGGTCGTCCGGACCGAGGAACGCGACGTGAGCGCGCGGCCCGGGTTGAGCACCGCGGCCTGAGTCCTCGCGGGCGCGGCGGAGACCGGTGCCCGGCTGTCCGCCCGGCCGGCACGGTGTGCGGCGCGTCCCGGGCTGAACACCGCCGCCTGAGTCTTCCCGGACGCGACGGAGACCGGTGTCCGGCTGTCCGCCCGGCCGGCACGGTGTGCGGCGCGTCCCGGGCTGAACACCGCCGCCTGAGCCTCCCCGGACGCGACCGAGACCAGTGTCCCGGCTGTCCGCCCGGCCGGCACGGTGTGCGGCGCCGCCCGGGCTGAACACCGCCGCCTGAGCCTCCCCGGACGCGACCGAGACCAGTGTCCCGGCTGTCCGCCCGGCGTGCGGACAGCCACGGCCTGCGTTCCGCTGCCGGTCCCGCCCGGGGTGGTACTGGTGACCAGTTGGTCGTCGCCCCAGGTCAGCGGCTGGGTCGCGGGGTCGAAGCTCTAGCCGGTGACGCGGCCACGGGATGCTCGGCGTCACGCTCGGCTCGCCGCAGAGGTGAAGGTCTCATGGTGGCGGGTGTGCCGGCCGTGCAGTGGGGGGCGTCGCCGTGCGTGGACCAGGGTTCAGTACGAGTTCTACGGCAACGGCGGTAGGCCCTGCGCCGTCGTCGTCCGCTCGTACGACGGGTCCGTGTCAGGCTCCGGCAATTCGCGTACCGCCTCGACGACTTCGTCGACCGTGATCCGCAAGAGCCGTTCGTCCGGGTGCCGGCCGTGCGCGTCCCCGGGGCGGGGCGAGTCGTCGGTCCCGGGATGCCACAGCACCCGGTGCCGTGGGTCGGCGGGCGGTCCCCACAGGCGAGGGGCGACCGGGCCGAACAGGACGACGGACGGAGTGCCGAGCGCCGTGGCCAGATGGGCGAGCCCGGTGTCGCCGACCACCACGCAGCGGGCGCGTGCAACCAGCGCGGCCAGCTGATCGAACGGCACATCGCGGGCGCCCCCCAGCACCGCGGCGGGCGGCAGCTCCGCCTCCGTTGCCACGAAGCGCGCCAGGGCCCCCTCGCCACCGCCCGCGGTCACGACGACCTCGTGACCGCCGCGGTGCAGCTCCCGCGCCACGGCCGCGAACCGTTCCTTGGGCCAGCGGCGGGCGGCGGCGTCGGCTCCGGGGTGGACGACGATGGCGCCGGGGGCCGGGGAGGGGGTCGTGGGCGGCGGGATGCGCAGGTCAGCGGGGTCCGCCTTGATGCCGTACCAGCGGAGGAGCCGGCACCAGCGTTCCCGTTCGTGTTCGTCGGGCTGCCAGGCGGGGCCGGAGAGGTCGGACATCTGCGGGTGCGCGTACGCGAAGAGCCGTCCGGGCCGCAGCCGACGGAGCAGCTGATGGCTCTGAGGGCCGTTGCCGTGCAGGTCCACGGCGAGGTCGGGCGGGGGCCCGTCCCAGGCCAGGTCCGCGGGCACCGCCCGGCCGGGGCCGGAGGCCGGCAGCAGGCGGTCCACCAGTCCGGTGGCCGCCGCCGGCTCGGCCAGCCGCTCGGGGGCGGCCAAGACGATCTCGTGACCGGGCAAGTGACGTCGCAGCGCCCGCAGGGCGGGCACCGCGGTCAGCAGATCGCCCAGTCCCAGCGCGCGCAGCACCAGCACCCGAAGCCTCGTCCCGGAGCTCACGGCCGTGGCATCCGCACAGGCACGGCCGCCCGCGCGGCCCGGCGGGCCAGCAGCGTGGTGGAGCGGCCGTCGAGGTAGGGCAGGACGAGCGCCTGGCCGCCCCAGGTGCGTAGCACCTCCGCCTCGGGCAGGTCCTGGACGGAGTAGTCGCCGCCCTTTACCCACACGTCGGGCTTCAGGCGGCTCAGCAATGCTTCGGGAGTGTCCTCCTCGAAGACCGCTACGGCGTCGACGCTGCCGAGGGCGGCGAGGACCCGTACGCGGTCCGGCTCCGGGGTGAGGGGGCGGCCCGGGCCCTTGCGGCGGGCTAGGGACGCGTCGGAGTTGAGGCACACGATGAGGCAGTCGCCGATTCGCCGGGCGCTTTCCAGGAGGCCGACGTGGCCGGCGTGCAGGAGGTCGAAGCAGCCGCCGGTGGCGACCACCGTGCCGCCGCGTGCCCGGACGCGTTCGGCGACGGCGAAGGCGTCGGTGGCGGGCGCGTCCTCGGGACGGGACGCGGAGTCCGTGCGCCACAGTGCCGGGTTTCCGGCGCCGCCCGCCGACACGAACGCGGCGGCTTCGGCGACCGCCCGCTGTACGGCCTCCTCCGGGAGGGCCCCGTCCGCGAGAGCCGCGGCCGTGGTCGCGGCGAAGCAGTCGCCCGCGCCGCAGGGGTCGCCGGTGGCCCGGTACGGCGCTGGGACGAGCATCGGCGTGCGGGTGCCGGGCCTCGTCAGCAGCACACCGCGTTCCCCGAGGGTCACGGCGACGCCCGCCGCCTGCCAGTGGGCCGCGAGTTCCGCGCCTCGCTCGGCGTACGCGCGCAGGGATTCGTCGCCGCCGGGGCGCAGGGCTTGTGCCTCCGCCGCGTTCGGGGTGACGAGCCGGGCTCCGGGCACCGGCGTGTCGCCCTTGGGGTGGGGGTCCCAGACCAGGGGTGTGCGGGGGGCGACCGCGGCGAGATGGGCTCTTACGGCGGTCGCTGTGTGGCGTCCGTAGTCGGCGACGAGTACGGCGTGAGCGTGGGCCAGCGCGTCCCGTACCGCGTCGTCCGGCTCGCCGGGCGTGCCGCCGCCCCGGTCGATGCGCACCACGGGACGGCCGCTGGCCAGGACGCGGGTCTTGACCGGCAGGGTGCCGTCGAGGGGGAGCTCCAGCAGGTTGACCCGGCCGCGCAGGTCACGGCGTACGGCTTCGCTGGCCGGGTCGTCGCCGAGGGCGGTCACCAAGGTCACTTCGCGACCGCCCCGGGCCGCCAGTGCGGCGGCGAGGCCCGCTCCGCCGGGGTGGCGCCGGTCGCCGGTGACGTCGACGACGGGGGTGGCGGGGGCGTCCGGGGACAGCCGGGTGGCGGTGCCTTCGATGTCCTCGTCGAGCAGGACGTCTCCGACGACCACGAGGGGTTTCGGTTCGTTCACGATGCCCTCCGGTGGGCGGCGACCGTGCTGGGGGCGGGTGCGAGCGCCGCGTCGAAAGACTCGCAGAGGAGGTGTACGGCGACGAGGTGGGCCTCCTGCACGGTCGCCGTGCTGTCGGCGTCGATGCACAGGGCCTCGTCGGCGGCCTCCGCGAGCGGGTTCGGCCGCGGCCCCGTCATCGCCCAGACGCGCAGCCCTGCCGTACGGCCCGTCACGGCGGCTCTGATCAGGTGGGGGCTGCGGCCGGACGTGGACAAGAGCAGGAGGACATCTCCGGGGCGGCCGTGGGCGGACACCTGCCGGGCGAAGACGTGCTCGAACCCGTAGTCGTTGCCGATGGCGGTCACGCTGGACGTCTCCGCGTGCAGGGCGATGGCCGAATAGCCGGGCCGCTCCTGCCGGTACCGTCCCACCAGCTCGGCGGTCAGATGCTGGGCCTGTGCGGCACTGCCGCCGTTGCCCGCGGCCAGCAGCCGGCCGCCGGCGGGCAGGGCGGCGGCGAGCCGGCCGCCCCACTCCGCGACCCGGCCGAGACCGTCCCGGCGGAACCGGCCGAGCGCCTGCTGCAGTGACCGGCAGTGCAGATGCGCGGCATCGAGTGCGGGGGACGCTGCGAATTCCGTCATGCTGATCGGGCGTACCGCGTCGTGGAGGACGACGGCCGGACCCGCACCTCCTTCGTGCGACGGTGCTGCGGGCGGTCGGATCGGGGCGAGTACGGGTGTCAGACCACCCCCGTCACGGCGGGCGCGGCGTCGAGCACCGAGCAGTACGCGGCCTCGGTGGCCGCCGCGACCCGCGACCAGCCGTACCGGCTCAGTACGCGGCGCCGGCCGGCGGCCCCACAGGCCTCGCGCATCGCCGGGTCGGCGAGGAGCTGCCCGGTCGCGCGAGCGAGGGCCTCGGGATCGTGGGGCGGTACGAGGCGTCCGGTGCCCGGATCGGCGACGGTGTCCAGCTGCCCGCCCACGGCGCTGGCGACGACCGGCTTCGCGCAGGCCATCGCCTCCAGCGGCACGATGCCGAACGGCTCGTAGTCCGCGGGGCACAGCACCACATCGGCGGCCCGCAGCAGCGGCGGCACGTCATCGCTGGACACCCCTCCGGTGAAGCGGACGCGGTGGGCGACTCCGCCCGCGCGGGCGATCTCGCGCAGCCGGCGCACCTCGGGGTCGGTATCGAGCCGGTCCGGCGTGGGGCCGCCGACCACGACGAGTTCCGTGTCGGGCAGCCGGGTCAGCGCGGCGATGGAGACGGCGGCTCCCTTGCGTGGGACGAGGCGGCCCAGCTGGAGCAGTTGGTGGCGGTACGGGCCGCGCTCGGCGACCGGCCCTCGGGGCGTGAAGCGGTCGGTGTCGACGCCGCACGGCACGATGGTGATCCGCTCGGCGGGTATGCCCATCCGCTCCAGTTCGACGACCTCGTCGCGGCAGGTGGCGAGCACCCGGTTGCAGCCGAGGCCCACCTCCGTCTCCCAGGCGATCCGGGTGGGCGGGCTCGTGTCGGCGTCCTGCTGGTGGCGTCGCTTGACCGTGCCGAGCGCGTGGTACGTGTGCAGCATCGGCAGCCGCAGCCGGTGTGCCGCCCACAGGGAGGCGAGGCCCGACATCCAGAAGTGCGAGTGCACCAGGTCGGGCGGCCGGTCCCGCCAGGTCTTGGCGAGGTGGCGGCCGAAGGCGCCCATGTGGGGCAGCAGTTCGTCCTTGGGGATCGGCTCCGGCGGCCCCGCGGGTACATGGTGCACTTCGACGCCTTCGCGCAGCGGCACCCGGTCGGGCAGGTCGGGCGAGTCGCGCCGGGTGTGGACGGTGACGTGGTGGCCGCGGTCGGCGAGTGCGCTCGCGAGGCAGGCGACGTGTACGTTCTGGCCACCCGCGTCGACGCCGCCGAGTACGGCGAGGGGGCTCGCGTGCTCGGAGACGAGGGCGATGTCCATGGTGTCGGGGCCGAGCGGGCCGGGGGACGTGTCGGTGGGTGTGCTGACGTAGGTCATGCGCGCGCCTCCGTCATCACGCGCTCCCAGTCGTCCAGGAAACGCTTGAGCCCGTACCGTCCGAGAGCCGCCTGGCGGGCCCGTGCGCCGTCCTCGGCCGCGGCGGCGGGGTTCTCCATGTAGTGGCGTACGGCCCGGGCGAGCACGTCGGGGCGGGTGGACAGGGTGCCCGCGACGGGCGGCACCGCCTCGACGGCCTCGGTGGTGGCGAGGGCGACGACGGGCATGCCCAGGTGCATGGCCTCCAGCAGGGAGAGGCCGAGGGACGTCCAGCGCACCGGGTGCAGATAGCAGCGGCGCTCCGCGAGGGCCGCGTGCAGCTCGCTCTGGGGCAGATCGGCGGTGCGGCAGCGGTCGGGTGGGATGCCGAGATGCTCGGCGAGGCCTTCGGTACGCATGCCGAAGACATCCAGCGGTGCCGCCTCGGACAAGGCGGGGAGGAGGTCCGTACCGGTGTAACGGCCGCGCCGCACCGGCTCGTTGACGACGACGGCCGCGCGGGCGAGCCGGCCGGTGTACTGATGTCCCGGGTCGACGATGCCGTGCTCGATCACCTCGGTACGGGTGGAGCCGCAGTCCCAGAACAGCCGGTTGAAGTGGGTGACGTGGACCAGGGTCAGGTCGTCCCGGTCGGCGAACGGGTGCCGGGTGCGGGGGACGTCGCCGTCCGGTGCGTTGTGTTCCAGGTACACGGCTGGGATGTCCCGCCCGGGGCGGCGTCCGCCGAGCCACTGCTCGGCGAGTCGCAGCTCGTGCGGCCGTTGAAGAACGACCAGGTCCACTGGCGTGTCGCGCAGTTCCTCGGGGGTCGCTTCATGTACCGCGGGGGGCCAGGAGTACGTACGGGCGCGGCCGAGGCCGTCCGGGTCGCGGGCCGGTGTGACGGGAACGAGGTATGTGTGCGGGCCCTGGACGAAGGCCGTCGTCCAGGATCCGTGCACATGCCACAACAGGATGTTCATACGGTCGCTCCTCGTTCCGTTTCGGAGCCGCCGCCCTCGCGGGGCGGCTCCGCGTCGGCCTCCGTGCGGTCCTCGTCGAGCGCCGCCACGGCGGCGAGCACCTCGGCGTCGCCGATCCCGTCGAGGCAGGGGTGCCCCGGCAGCGGGCAGTGGCGGGCCCTGCTGTCCGCGCACGGCGCGTCCTGATCGCCGAGCAGTACATGCGGCACGCCGTACGGGGCCCAGCGCTCCGCCGGAACCACCGGCGCGAACAGGGAGACCACCGGCGTCCCGACCGCGGCGGCGAGATGCGCGGGCCCGGTGTTCCCGGTCACCGCCACCCGCGCCCCGGCCAGTACGCCCGCCAGCTCCCGCAGATCGGTGGCCCCGCCGAGATCCAGCGCGTGGCGTCCGGCGACCTGCGCGGTCAGGTCCCGCTCCGCGCGCCCACCGGTGACCACGACCCGGTATCCCTCGGCGGCGAGGGCGGCGACGGCCCGGGCCGCCCGGGCGGGACTCCATGCACGGGCCGGTACGGCGGCTCCGGGATGCAGCACCACGTACGGCTCGGGTCCGGTGAGGTGCGTGGTGTCGGGCGGTGCCTCGATACACAACGCCCCGTCGTCGCCGGGCGGCAGGGAGAACCCGGCGTCCCGGGCCAGGTCGAGCGCCGCGAGCGCTTCGTGCCGGTGGGGCAGCCTGCGATGCCGCAGATCGAGCAGGGCTCCCGGGTAGTCCTCGCTGTCGGCCGCCGTCCAGCCGACTCCGGCCAGCTTCAGCAGCAGCGCGATCGGCAACGGACTCTGGTGATACGAGGCAAGCACGAGAGCCCGGTCGAAACGGCGCGCCGACAGCGTGTCCAGCAGCCGGCGCGTCTCCGCGCGCGACACCGGCGCCGGTTCGAACCCGACCCAGGGAGCGTCGTACGTCAGTACCTCGTCCACCCCCGGCAGCAGCCGCCCCGCCTGCACTCCCTGGGGCCCGCACAAGAGGGCGGTGTACGAGGACCCGGCCGCAACGGCACGCACGGCGGGCCCGGCGAGCAGCACGTCACCGGCGCTGTCGAGCCGCACGACGAGGGTGCGGGGAAGGGGGCGGGAGCTGGTCATTGCGCCTTCCCTGCGGTACGGCCGACGTGGTGGGCGCCGGACGGTGCATGGTCCGGGCAGGCTGCGTACGTGCCGTCACCCGGGTGCGCGGGCGTCGTCCCGTCGAGCCCCAGGCCCAACACCAGCCGCACCGCCGCAAGCAGGTCCGGAGCCGTGGACTCAGCGGCCTCGATCTCCTCGGGGCGGGTCACTGGCGTCGGTACCAGTACGCGGTGGGCTCCCGCTGCGTGGGCGGCGGTCATGTCAGCGCCGATGTCGCCGATGACGATGGTGTGTTCGGTGGGGACGCCGAGGCGGTCGCAGGCGGCCAGGATCAGGCCCGGTGCCGGTTTGCGGCAGGCGCAGCCGTCGTCGGGGCCGTGTGGGCAGATTGCCCAGACAGCGAATGGGCCTAGGAGGTCGTCCACGCGGTGGCGTACGGCCTCGACTTGACGGTACGTCAGCAAGTCGCGGGCCACGCCCGACTGGTTGCTGACGACCCCGGTCGGGATGCCCAGGGCGCGTACCGACTCGACCGCATCCCGCGCGGTGGGCATCGGCTCGACCCGTGCAGGGTCGCCGTTGTAAGGCACGTCTGCCACCAGCGTGCCGTCCCGGTCGAAGAGGATCGCCGCTGGGAGGGCGCCGTCGGCCTCCCCCCGTGACGGCGGGGCCGCCGGTCCGTCGAAGAGCCACGGGCCGGTCATGGGCGCACCCGTTCCTGGGCCGGCTCCCGCGGTGTGCGCGGCGGTTCGGCGGACTCGTACGGGCGCAGCGGTGGCGTCGCGCGGTGCCGCACCTGCCCGCGCAGCCAGTGCCAGGTGGCGGCTGGCGGTATGAGCACGCTGGTCAGGGTCATGGTGACGAGCTCGTCGCGGGTCCGCGGGCCCGGGCCGATCCGGGCCAGGGCGAACTCGGCGGTCCCGGCCAGCCAGGCGGCGCCGCTGGCTAGAGCGGCGCGGTGCCTGCCGGCGAGGGCGCAGGAGACGGCCGCGACGGCCGCTCCCGTCACCGCCAGGTGCCGTGGCCGTCGGCCCCGTGGGGCATCCGCGCGGCTCCACCAGTCGCGGCCGTGCCGCCGGGTCATCAGTACGTCGTCGGCGTTGCCCGCCTGGTGCCGTACGGAGATCCAGCGGTCGGCCGGACGTACCGGGTGGGTCGTGGTGCGGGCCCCGGCGGTCAGCGTCCAGCCCGCCGCGAGTACCCGCAGGGCCAGGTCCGCGTCCTCCCTGAAGGCGCGCCGGAACCGTTCGTCGAATCCGCCGACGGCCTCCAGCGCTTCGCGCCGGTACGCCATGTCGGCGGTGATCCAGCGCGCGGTGGCGAGCCCGGCGGTGTTGCGTTCCCAGTCCGTGGGCCTGCGGTCGGTCGGCAGCGGGACGCGGATGCGGGCGGTGATCCCGGCGGTCCGGTAGGTCGCTCCGGCGAGGTCGAGGGCCAGGTCGTCACCCCAGGTGGGGCCGGGCACCACGTCGTCGTCGAGGAAGACGATCCAGGGCCCGCGGCCCGCCGCCCGCCACCCCGTGTTGCGGGCGGCGGCCGGTCCGCGGGCGCGGCCCCGTACGACGGTGGTGACCGAACGCAGCGACACCGGGACGTCGGCCGAGAGGGGTGCGCCGCCGGTCCGCGGGCGGTCGTCGACGAGAACCACGCGCACCGGCCGCGGGCCACCCGCTTCGGCGAGCGCGCGCAGACACGCGGACAGACTGGGCCGCCCCAGGGTGGGGATCACGACGGCGTACGAGGCGTCGTCCGCCACCGCCCCCTCTCCGTCTCCGTACGCCGTCATCGCTCGCCCCCTTCAGCCGGGCCGGAGCGGAAGAAGGCCTCGCGCCGGATCGCGTACGGCCCGATGGCCAGGAGGTCGACGGGCGAGGAGCCGAAGCACTCCAGTGCGTCGCGCGGGTCGTCGACCATCGGCCGGCCCGCCGTGTTGAGGCTGGTGTTGACCAGCACGGGCAGACCGGTGAGCCGCTCGAACTCGCCGAGCATGCGGGCCACCAGCGGCTCCCGGGCGGGATCTACGGTCTGGATGCGGGCGGTTCCGTCGACGTGCACGACGGCCGGGATGCGCTCGCGCCAAGGCTCGGCCACATCGTGGACGAAGAGCATGTACGGGCTCGGCAGCGGCCCGTCGAAGATCTCGGCGGCCCGGTCGGCGAGCACCATCGGCGCGACCGGCCGGAACTGCTCGCGTCCCTTGACGTCGTTGAGCCGCTCCAGATTGCCCGCATGGCCGGGGTGGGCGAGCAGCGAGCGGTGTCCGAGCGCCCTGGGGCCGTACTCGGAGCGCCCCTGGAACCAGGCGACGATCTGGTTGTCGGCCACGGCGCGGGCCACGGTCGCCGCGATGTCGGGCGGCCGGTCGAACGGCACGGCGGCCGTCTTCAGCCAGGCGCCGAGTTCCGCGTCCGTCCAGTCCCGTCCCAGGTCGGCCCCGAACATGGGGTCCGGCTCGTCCCCGCCGTCCGCGGCGAGCAGCAGCGCGCCGCCCAGCGCCGTACCGGCGTCACCGGCCGCGGGCTGCACCCACACCCGGGAGAACGGGCCCTCGCGGGCGATCCGCGTGTTGGCGACGCAGTTGAGGGCGACGCCTCCGGCGAGGGTGAGTGTGCTGTGGTGCGTCTTGCCGTGCAGCCAGCGGACGAGGTCGAGCAGGGTCTCCTCCAGTACGGCCTGGGCACTGGCGGCCGTATCGGCGTGGTCCTGTGTCCAGGGCTCGTCGGGGGCGCGGGGTGCGCACAGTTCGTGCCAGGGCACGGCGGTGGCGTGGAATCCGCCGTCGCCCGTGGGATACACATGGCGCCGCAGCTCGGGCAGCATGCGCGGGGTGCCGTGTGAGGCGAGGGCCATCACCTTGAACTCGTCGGAGGAGCGCAGGAATCCGAGGTGTTCGGTGAGTTCCTCGTAGACGAGTCCGAGGGAGTGCGGGAGTTCCTGGGCGTGCAGGGCTGCCAGCCGGTCCCGTATCCGGTACGCGGCCAGGTGCGAAGCCCGTTCCCCGCGGCCGTCCAGGACGAGTACCGAGGACGGCTCGGCGTCGGGCGCGGCGAAGGCGCTCGACGCGGCATGGGCCATGTGGTGCGGTACGAAGCGGACGATGGCCGGGTCGAGTCCGGGCAGCGCGGTCTTGAGGAAGCCGGGGGCCTCGCGTGCGTACGTCAGCCGCAGATGGTCCCAGGGGTC
Organism: Streptomyces sp. NBC_00286; assembly: GCF_036173125.1. Lineage (NCBI taxonomy): Bacteria > Bacillati > Actinomycetota > Actinomycetes > Kitasatosporales > Streptomycetaceae > Streptomyces > Streptomyces sp. NBC_00286. Next base: position 9,725,232 of record NZ_CP108054.1, on the reverse strand, counting down.
GTCGAGGCCCATGGATTCAGCGGGCCGGGCGAGTTCCGGGTCGAAGGAGTAGGCGACGGCGTCGAGGTCCTGCGGGCGCAGCCCGGCCCGTTTCAGGCACCAGGCGGCAGCCTTCTCCGGCAGTTCCCAGGCGGAGAACGGCACCGGCCGCTTCCCGTGTTTGCGCCGGGAGAACCGCTCCTCCTCCGCGGCGGCGACGGTCCTGCCGTCGATCACGAGGGCGGCGGCGGGGTCGTGGAGGAGTGCGTTGATTCCGAGGATGCGCATGGGTCGAGTCCCGGGTCGTTCGGCGGGTCGGGGCGAAGGCGGCGCCGCGTTTTACGGGGGGCGGTGGGAGGGCGTTCGCTGTGCGCCGGTTCAGTGGCCGGAGGTCGCGGTCGCCCGTTCGCGGAACCAGGCGATGGTGCGGCGCAGGCCTTCTTCGGCGCTCACCCTCGGTTCCCAGGCGAGCTTGTCGCGGGCCAGTGTGATGTCCGGGCAGCGCACGGCGGGGTCGTCGGTGGGGCGTCCGATGAAGCTGATCTGGGAGCGGGATCCGGTGAGTTCGATGATGAGCCGGGCCAGCTCGAGCATGGTGATCTCGGTGGGGTTGCCGAGGTTGACCGGGCCGCGCATACCGTGTGCCGCCGCGGCGAGGATGCCGCGCACGGTGTCGTCGACGTAGCACAGCGAGCGGGTCTGGCGTCCGTCTCCGGTGACGGTGAGGGGTACGCCGTCCAGCGCCTGCCGTACGAAGGTGGGAACCGCGCGGCCGTCGTGACCGCGCATCCTCGGGCCGTACGTGTTGAACAGCCGCACGATGCCGGTGTCGGTGCCGTGCGTCTCGGCGTGCGCGGTGGTCAGCGCCTCACCGAACCGTTTGGCCTCGTCGTACACGCTGCGCGGTCCGACCGGGTTCACGTTGCCCCAGTACCGCTCGTCCTGGGGGTGCTGCTGCGGGTCGCCGTAGATCTCGGAGGTGGACGCGAGGAGGAAGCGGGCTCCGCTGGCGTGGGCGAGCTCCAGGGCGTTGCGGGTGCCGAGGCTGCCGGTCTCCATGGTGTGCAGGGGCAGCCGGAGGTAGTCGGCGGGGGACGCCGGGGAGGCGAAGTGCAGTACGAGATCGGGGGGCCGCTCGACGGTGAGTCCCTCGGAGACGTTGGCTCGCACGAGGGTGAAACCGGGACGGTCGAGCAGCGCGGCCACGTTCTCGGGCCGGCCGGTGCTGAAGTCGTCCACGCAGGTCACCGCCGTGCCGGAGTCCAGCAGAGCGCTGCACAGGTGCGAACCGACGAAGCCCGCGCCGCCGGTGACGACGGCATGGTCCCAGTTCCGGGCGAGATCGGTGCTCATGTAGATCTCCTCTGTAGGCGACGGCGTATCGCCCCCCGGTCCTTCGCCTCCGGGCTCCTGACGTGGCCGAAGGCCGTCGAGCTCTCGATCAGCGTCCGCCGCGGGGGCGTCACGGGCTCGGTGGTGTACTGCATTCGGGTGACGCACGGAGAGCGACGGCCGAGTCCCGGCGCCGGTCGGACGGTCCACCCCCCGCGCTGTCACAGCGAGGTCGATGGACTGTGGGCTGCCGTCGTCGGAGCCGGAGACGGACGCATTGGCTGCCGGGCCGCGCGTCACCGACTCGGGGTCGAGCGAAGGGCAAGCGGCGTGGGCAGGGGCCCTGAGCGCGGTCCTCTGCGCCTCCCGTCAGCCGGAGGACCGTTCGCCGTCTTCGCGCACGGCCTGCGGCTCGCGGCATCGATTCGCTTGGTGCTCGACATGCCACACCGAGTCCCCAACTGCCCCAGGAGCATGCCTGCCCTCGGGCAGTCGGTGCATCTACGACTGTTTCAGGCGCTCAGCGCTTGCCCGGGCCGCAGTCGGTCGAGGAGGTCCGCGTGGTGCAGCTCGGCTATCGGCGCGAGGAGGTCGGGGTGGCGCAGCAGCGCTGCCGCGCGCCGGTCGCGGTCGTCGGGTGCGGTCAGGCGGCGGAACTCGGCCGGAGCCGAGGCCGTGTGGCTGGAGTCGGCGAGCGCGGTCACCGCCTGCCCGGCCAGCTGCGGGTCGGTGAGCAGGCAGGCCGCCCAGCTGGCCACGACCTCGTCCACCCAGGTCCGCCACGCGTACCCGTCCGCGTCGTCGGCCGCGGCCCCCTCCGCTCCCGTGATCCAGTCGAGCCGGCCGGAGCCTCCGGGTCCCGCGACGCCGACGAGCGCGGCGTCCATCGGTGTCGGATAGCGCAGCCACGCCGCGACGGTCACGGCCTGCCGGGCTTGCGCCTCGCAGAGCGCGGCGTCCAGCGCACCGCCGCCCGGCGGATACGCACACGTCAGCCACTGAGCGGTCGCCGCTATGACCGGGGAGAGTTCTGCGTGCACGGGCCGTCCGCAATCACCGGGGGTGGGGAGCAGAACGGTAGCCCGCCGCTCGCCGGGGAGAAATGGCCCAGGTCACGAAAGTCACGTCGGCTCCCCCACATCGCGGGCCCGAAGCGTCATCACGCCGGGGCGGCGGATCGTGGCGTATGCGGTGATCTGCTACGAGGCGTCGCCGGTCCGGCCGTGATCTCCCTTGCTCTCCCGGCGTCTTCGCCGGACAGCCGGTGCTGTGTTGAGGGATGGTGGAGAAAGACGAAGGTGATGCCGGAGGACAGCGTGGCCGCGATAAGAGTGGGACAGTCGGCGCGTGGAACGGTGTGCCGCGAGGACCTGAGGCGGTGCGAGGGATGAGCGCAGCCGGATCTCCCGTGACCGAGGGTGAGGAGCCCGTTCGCGGACCGGTGCAGCCGAGCGGGCTGCTCGATGTGCTGGGCGTGGCCTCGGTGGTGCTGGACACCAAGGGGCGCGTCGTGCTGTGGAGCCCGCAGGCCGAGGAGCTGTTCGGCTACACGGCGCAGGAGGCGCTCGGCGAATACGCGGCCAGGCTGATGGTCCACGAGCAGCACGCCGATCTGGTCGTCAAACTCTTCGCCGACGTGATGCTCACCGGTGAGGGCTGGGCCGGCGCCTTCCCCGTACGCCGCAAGGACGGCACCACGCGGCTGGTCGAGTTCCGCAATATGCGGCTCCTGGACGACCGCGGTGCCGTGTACGCCCTCGGTCTCGCCGCCGATCAGGAGACCGTGCGCCGGCTTGAGCGGGACGTGGCGCTGTCCGCGCGGATCGTCTCGCAGTCGCCGATCGGCCTGGCCGTCCTGGACACCGATCTGCGGTACGTGTCGGTCAACCCGGCGCTGGAGCGCATCAACGGCGTCCCCGCCAAGGAGCACATCGGCCGGACGGTCCCCGAGGTCCTGCCGTCCGTCGACGCCGGCGCCCTGGAGGCCGCGGCGCGCCAGGTGCTGGCCACCGGCGTCCCGCTCGTCGAGCAGCACACCGTCGGCCGTACCCCGGCCGATCCGGACGAGGACCACGCCTGGTCGATCTCGTTCTACCGGCTGGAGGACGCCCTCGGCACGGTGCTGGGAGTGGCCACGTCCGTCGTGGACGTCACCGAGCGGCACCGGGCGAACATCGAGGCCGAGGCCGCGCGACGGCGCCTGGCCGTCATCGCCGACGCCACGACCCGTATCGGCACCACACTCGAACTGGACCGTACCGCCCATGAGTTGGCCGATGTCGCCGTGCCGGAACTCGCCGACGTCGCGGCCGTGGATCTGCTCGAAGCGGTGATGGAGGGCCGCCCCAGCGTTCTCCGGCCCGCTCAGCCGGCGGTGATCCGCGCGCTGGCCGTCCAGGCGGACCATGTCAGCGAAGCGCTCGGGGCGGCCGACCCCGCCGGGCAGGTCGCCCGCTATGAGCCGGACCGGCTCGTCACTCAGTGCGTACGGACGGGTGTGCCGGTCCTGGTGGCGCGGGTGGAGGACAAAGACCTGGTCCGCATAGCCCGCGATCCGGAGTCGGCGGCGCTTCAGGCGCGGGCTGGCGTCCATTCGTATCTGGCGGTGCCGCTGATCGCGCGCGGCGAAGTGCTCGGGGCCCTGGAGCTCAAACGGACCCGTAACCCGCGACCGTTCAGCGAGGACGACCTGCTGCTCGCGCGGGAGCTGGCCGCGCGTGCGGCGGTGCAGATCGACAACGCCCGCTGGTACCAGAACGCCCGCAACACCGCCGTCACCCTGCAGCGCAGCCTGCTGCCCAGCCATCCGCCCGAGACGACCGGGCTCGAGGTCGCCTCCCGCTACCAGCCCGCGGGTGCGGTCGGTGAGGTCGGCGGCGACTGGTTCGACGTGCTCCCCCTGGACGGCGGAAAGACCGCGCTGGTCGTGGGTGACGTGATGGGCAGCGGCATCAACGCCGCCGCGACGATGGGCCGGCTGCGGACCGCGACGAGCACCCTGGCCGGGCTCGATCTGGATCCGGCCCGGCTCCTCGAGCACCTCGACAAGATCACCGAGGGCCTGGACCACTACATCGCGACCTGTGTGTACGCCGTGCACGATCCCCATAAGGGGCAGTGCAGTTTCGCCAACGCCGGGCACCTGCCGCCCGCGCTGGTCCGGGCCGGCCACGACCCGAAGCTGCTGGAACTGCCCACCGGGGCACCGCTGGGCGTGGGCGGTGTGCCCTTCTCGACGACCACCGTCGACCTCGAGCCCGGCGACCAGCTGGTGTTCTACACGGACGGTCTCGTCGAGACCCGCCAGCACAGCCTCGACGAACGCCTCGACACGCTCCTCAATCTCCTCGACGACCCCGCCCGCCCCCTGGAAGACGTCTGCGACCTCCTCCTGAGCACCCTGCACCACCCCGACAACCACGACGACGTGGCCCTGCTCATCGCCCGCGCCCAGGAGCAGACGTAACGGTTCGCCTGGCTTCAACACCCGTGGCGTAAAGGGGCGTTGACAGTGTCCGGCGATCCGGGTCACGGTGATGATTCGTCGTGCCGGGAGGTCGTCGTCCATGGCTGTGTCGTCCGCACCTCGTCCCACCGCACCTCGCAGCGATGCCGAACTCGTGGAACGCGTACGGGCGTTACGGCCCCTCATCCGCGAGCACGCCCTGCGCACCGAACAGGAAAGGCGGGTGACGAGTTAAGTCCGTCGGGGCGCTGACGGACGGAGGCCGGGATCCACCGGTTGACTTCCTTCTCCTCGTGAACGAGGGGGAGTCCTACGGCTCGCGCCGTGGGGTTTTCTGCTTCACCGCCGACTGCCCGCCCGGAGTTCTCCGTTGAGGTCTTACACCAGCTCCACAGACTGTCGCCGCCAGCCCGGCGGCCAGAAGGTTGTTGCTGCGTTCACATCCCGGTCATGGGCCGTACCACAGCTGTCGCACGTCCAGGTGCGGACGCCCAACGGCATCTTGTCCTGCAAGGTGCCGCAGGCGGAGCACAGCTTGGAGGAGGGGAAGAACCTGCGCCAACGCCGCTACCGAGCTCGAAGCCCTGCTGAGCGGCACAGCGGACTGACGTCCGCAACGCACACTGCACACTTCGCAGCGACGTCAGCCGTAGAGCCGCCGCGTCGTTGAGCAGGGCGACGTCGCGGCGTGCCCAGAATCGGGTTGGCGTGGATGTTACGGGCGACCTCGTGGACGGTGAGGTCCCACTGCTGGTCCAGGGTCAGCTCGGGGAGAAGTTCGGTGACGTCGGGGCCGATGAGGTGGCCATCATCACGCCCCGGCCTCACCGGCGGCAAGGTCGGACGGGTGCTGAGCCAGCGGTGTCACGTCGACCTTCATGTAAGGGAAGAGGGGGAGGTTCCACAGGACGCGGTGCAGCGCCTCGTTGTCGGTGACGTCGAAGACGCTGATGTTCGCGTAGTGCCCGACACACCGCCAGATGTGCACCCACTCCCCCGACTTCTGCAGTTCCTGGCAGTAGGCCTTCTCCCGCGCCAACCAGGTCGGCGCGCACCCCGGGGTCGAGGCCGTGCGGAATCTCGACGTCCATCCGTACCGTGAACAGCACCGGGCCTCACGCCTTATCGAGGACGAAGTCGTACGTGACCTCGTTGCCGTTGCCGTTGCCGATGCCGTTGGCGTCGCCGTCCACAACGGGCGTGGGGGCCAGGACCAGTTCGGGCTTCACGGCCTGCGCGATGTCGTCCCCGACATGGCTGCCGCCCTGGAAATACAGCTGGGTGGTGATGAGTTGGTGGCCCGGCGCCGACACCTTCAAGTGGAGGTGCGCGGGGCGCCACGCGTGCCACCCCGCGGCGGCGATGAGTCTGCCGCAGGAGCCGTCGGTCGGGATCTGGTACGGCGCCGGATGGATAGTGTGGATCTTGAAGTCGCCCTGGTCGTCGGCCACGACGTGGCCGCGCAGGTTCCACTCGGGCAGACCGGGGGCGAACTGCGAGTAGTAGCCGTCGTTGTCGGCGTGCCAGATTTCCACCGTGGCGCCGGAGAGCGGAGTGCCGTCCACGCTCGTCACCTGCCCCTGGAAAAGCAGCGGCGTGCCCTCCTCGCCCTCCCGCATCGGCAGGGTCGCCTCGGCGGGCAGACGCGGAGCGTCAGGGACGTAGTAAGGGCCCTCGATGGTGCCCTTGCTGCCCTCGCGGCTCTCGCTCGTGACCTCCTCCACCACATGCTCGATCCATACGTCCAGGAAGAGCGGCCACTCGCCGTCCTGGCCGACGTGGATCAGCCATGCCTTGAGGGCGTCGTACTCGGCGTAAGTGACCTTGTGGCGGCGGACGACGTCGTGGACGGCGGTGATGAGATCAGTCGCGAGCGTGTCCACGCGCTGGGTGTCGGCGTCGGCCGCGCCCTCGCGCTGCCTGGTGCGGAACTGCTCGGTGGCCGCGGCGCCGGAGGCTGCGGCCGTGGCCTGCTCGGTGATGATGTCGGTCATTGTCCCGTCCTTTGATCTCGGTCTGTCCGGATGTCCGGTGATGTCCGTCAGCGGTCCTGGCGGTAGCGGGCCAGCTTGTCGGGGTCGATGTCGATGCCGAGGCCGGCGCCCTCGCGGATGACCGTACGGAGGTTGTGCTGGGCGGCGTGTTCCAGGAAGGCGGTCTTCAGGAGTGCCAGGCGCCGGTCCCGCAGCGCCTCTTCCGGTAACCGAGGACAGGGGAGGGGCTGCGGATCCGCGCCGCCCATTCCGCCCTACCTGCATGACCGGACCGGCAAACCCCGGGACGGTGTCACCTGCCCGCAGATTTCCGAGGCCTGGCAGTCGGCGTGCCTGCTGCGGCCGGTTGAGCGGGGTGGGCCGCGGCGGGATGCTGGAGGCAGCGCCCGTGACGCGTGACGCAGCGCCGTTCTGGGCCGCGGCAGGGACGAGGTCGGGATACCCCATGGACAACGAGCCCGACACAGGAGCAGGGGGTGCGGCAGCACCCGAGGACTTCGCGGTCGTCATCGACGCCCGCGGGGCAGTCATGGTGTGGAGCGAGGGAGCCGGGCGCCTGCTCGGGTACGAGCCCGAGGACGTGGTGGGCAGGCCGGCGGCCGGCCTGCTCGCCGCGAGGCTGCCCGTCGCGCTGCGGCGCCACCTGGCCGCCAGGGAACCGTGGACGAGTGATCTGACGCTGCGGAACCGGCACGGAGACCGTGTCACCGTGCAGCTCCGGGGCACGCCGCTGGCGGACGCGGAGGGCAGGACCCACTGGGTCGTCACCCCGGCGGAGGTCACGTACGCCGCCGGGCCGACCGAGGCGGGGGCGGGGCAGCTGTGGGACCTCACGCTCGCCCAGCTCCCGTTGCCCGTGGCCGTCTACGACAGTGAGGCGCGGTTCGTCACCTGTAACCAGGTGATGAGCCGTGCCATGGGGCTGAAGCCGGAGGAGATGAGGGGTCTGACGTTGTGGGAGATGTATCCCACCCCGCCCCTGGACGAGATCGACCGCCTTCAGCACCAGGTCGTGCGCACCGGCGAGATGATCTTCCGCGAGGAGCAGCCTTTCCGGGCCTCGGGTGAGGTCCGCGATCACGCGTGGTCGCTCTTCCTCTCCCCGCTGAAGGACCGGGCGGGCGAGGTGCTGGGGATGTCGGCGTTGGTGATCGACATCACCGAGCAGTACTGGGCCCGACGTCGCCTCGCCGTGCTGAACGACGCCAGCGTGCGCATCGGCAGCACCCTGGACGTGACCCGGACTGCCGAGGAACTGGCCGAGGTGGCCGTGGCGGGGTTCGCCGACTTCGTCACCGTCGACCTGCTGGAGTCGGTCGTCCAGGGACACGAGCCGCAACCGATACCCCCCGCCACGCCGGTCGTCTTCCGCCGTACCGCGCAACGGTCGGTGCTCCGGGGGTGCCCGGAATCCGTGGTCCCGGCGGGCGACGTCGATGTCTACCCTCCTGGCTCGCCACCGGCGCAGGCGCTGAACACCGGCCGGGGCGCCTTCTACCGTGTGGGCGACCCGCCGCTGCGCGAGTGGTCGGCGGCCTCCCCGGCCCGGGCCGAGAGCATCAGGAGATTCAAGATCCATTCGGTGATGATGGTGCCGCTGCGCGCCCGGGGAGTCACCTTGGGTGTGATGCACCTCCTGCGGCACCGCACCGCGGATCCCTTCGTCCAGGACGATCTGACGCTCGCCGAGGAGATCGCCGCCAGGGCGGCCTTGAGCATCGACAACGCCCGCCGCTACACACGCGAGCACCGGACCGCCCTCACACTCCAACGCAGCCTGCTGCCCGAGCGGCTGCCACGAGCGGAGGCGGCGGATCTCGCCTACCGGTACCTCCCCGCCGGTTCAGGGGGCGAGGTCGGCGGAGACTGGTTCGACGTCATCGCACTGTCCGGGGGACGGGTCGCGCTGGTGGTGGGCGACGTCGTGGGCCACGGCGTGCACGCCGCGGCCACGATGGGCCGTCTGCGCACCGCCGTACGCACCCTCGCCGACGCCGATTTCACACCCGACGAGCTGCTCACCCGGCTGGACGACCTGGTCATCCGCCTCGACCGGGAGGAGGGGCCGGACATGCGTGGGCAGGCGGAGGAGGCTTCCGGAGAAGTCGGTGCCACCTGCCTCTACGCCGTCTACGACCCCGTCGCAGGCCGCTGTGACCTGGCACGGGCAGGGCACCCGCCGCCCGTGCTGGTAACCCCCGACGGCACCGCACAAGTCCTGGACCTGCCCGTCGGGCCACCGCTCGGCCTGGGTGGACTGCCCTTCGAGACCGCCCGGATCGACATGGGCGAGGGCAGCCTGCTCGCCCTCTACACCGACGGCCTGATCGAGGCCCCCGGCCGCGACATCGATGTCGGACTCGAGCTGCTGAGTGAAGCGCTGCGCCGCCCGGCCGCCGACCTGGAGGGAACCTGCGACGAAGTGCTGCGCAAGGTACGGCCCGACCCCTCTGCCGACGACATCGTCCTGCTCCTGGCCCGCACCTCCACACTCGGCGCCGGCCAGGTACACACCTGGCCGCTGCCCATGGATCCCGCGGCCGTCGCCGGGGCCCGCAAGGTGGCGGCCGAGCAGCTGGACGCCTGGGGGCTGGCCGAGCTCGAGTTCGCCACCGAGCTGATCGTCAGCGAGCTGGTCACCAACGCCATCCGTTACGGCAACGACCCCGTCCAGCTGCGGCTCATCCGCGCCGACGCACTCATCTGCGAAGTCTCCGACGGCAGCAGCACAGCCCCGCACCTGCGGCGGGCCCGCGTCTTCGACGAGGGCGGACGCGGACTGCTGCTCGTCGCCCAGGTCGCCGAGCGCTGGGGCAGCCGCCAGACCTCCGTCGGCAAGACGATCTGGGCCGAACAGCCCCTGCCGGACGAGCGTGCGCGCGAGCGCGACAGCCGGCACCCTGCGAGAGGCTGATCTTGTGCTTTATGGGCTGGGCCGTTTAAAGCTCGATTGGTCGGGCCGTTTGACAGTGGTGCCGCGCGTCGGTGGCGGGGGGCGGGTCGCCGGATCCTCGCCTTCCTGCCGATGGTCACTTTTCGCACGGCTACTTCGCTCCCACAGATGTGTGACTGCGTCGCTCGGCCGATCGATCGGGCGGTGCACAAGGAGTTCCACCGACAGCAGCAGCGCGACCGGCGGCCAGCACCGGTTTCCACTCCAGAGCAGGCGCCGCCGCGATATTGGCCGCCAGGGACACCGCGATCCCCAGCAGAAAGGCGGACCACACAGCGCCCCGCGCACGGCGTGTGCGGGATCGTAAGGCCTCAACAGGCCGACCGTCGCCAGGAGCAAAAGGCCATCCACGGACAGCGGCCACAACGAAGCGCTGACCCCATCCGCTCCGCCTTGGAGAGCGAACTCCCGCTGGTGCACATACGAGGCGTAGGCCGCAACGCCTGCTACTGCGAGAGCGCACAGAGGCCGGATCCATGTATCGAGATCGAAGCCCCGGCTCCCGCCGTCCGGCGGCCCCGTGGCATCACTCATCGAAGCCACCGCCAGACACCCGCCCCAGTGCACAACGCGTGCACACTTCCGCGGGAACTCCCAGGAACTCGCAGAGCAGAAGCGGGATGCGCCCCGACACGGCAAAAGGCCCCGACCAGGCCATAAGACCAGGTCAGAGCCCAGATGGCAGACGAGTCAGGCTGTACGCCGGGTCCTGTCCGGGCTGGATGCCGGTACGCCGTTCCTGTAACGGGCCACAGGGCTCACTGCCCCTGCTGCTGGACGGTCACCGGCTGGTCCTCCCGCAGTTGTGCGAACAGCTGGCGTGCCTGGCGCATGTCCCACTTCACGGCGACGCCCTGGGGTGACCTGAATGCCGGGTCGGCGACGGGGACGTTGATCTGGCGCCCGTTGCCCGCCGTGACCTTGCGCATCGCCTGGAACAGTTCCACGAGATCCGGCAGGTTGGTGTCCTTGTCCACGATGAGGGTGTCGAGGCCGGCGTCGGCGGTCGGTAAGACCCTGCTCGGGTTGAGGAGCGTCTGGCGGTTGACGGCCTTCTTGGCGAGCGCGGCGAGGAACTTCTGCTGGTTCTGGGTGCGGCCGAGGTCGCCCTGGGCTTCCTGCTTGCGCTGCCGTACGAACGCCAGTGCCTCGGCGCCGTTCAGGGTCTGGCAGCCTTTCTGCAGGTTCGCGCCCGAGTCCTTGTCCTTGATGGCGCGGTCCAGGCACATGTCGACGCCGCCGACCGCGTCCACGATGCCGACGAAGCCCGCGAAGCCGATCTCCGCGTAGTGGTCGATGTGCAGGCCGGTGTTGCGTTCGATGGTCTGCACGAGCAGTTCGGGGCCGCCCAGGGAGAACGACGCGTTCAGCTTGTTCGGCCCGCGGTAGTTCTGGCCGTTCTCGGGGCGGACGAACGACGGGAGGGTCACCCATGAGTCGCGTGGCAGGCTCATCATCGTGGTGCCGTTCGCGCCGGTGTGCAGCAGGATCATCGAGTCCGTGCGGCGGCCCTCGGTCGAGCCGGCCCGCAGATCCTGCCTGGCCTGCTCGGACAGACCCTCGCGGCTGTCCGAGCCAACGATCAGATAGTTGGTCCCCTTGCCCCGCGCGGGGCGCTCCGGGAGCGCGCCCAGGTCGACCTCCTTGGTGAGCTCGGTGTCGGCCCACACGTACGCGCCAAGAGGAGAGACGAGCAGGACGGCGAGCCCGACGATCGCCACCCGCACGGTCCGCTTACGCCGGGCGGGGCGGCGCCTGGTGGGTCTGCCGCCGCTGTCGGGGACCCTGCCTCTGCGGGATCTGGCGCGATGCCGGTGGGGCTGGTGCTCGGCGTCCATACGGCCCGCTCCGGCGGACGACGGCATACCGGGCAGGGGCGCGGTGCGCCACGGGGGCGGGGCCGGGCTTCCGTCCGTCACTGGCGCCCGGTCGCCCCGCGCCAGGTCCGGCCGGGCGCTCCCGTCCCAGCCGGCGTCTCTCCATCCACCCCCGTCGTTGTCCGGCAGACGGTCAGTCCACTCGCTCATCGGTCTGTCCAGTCCTCACGCCATCTCGCTCACCTCGTGGTCAGGCTCTTATACGAGTCGGCGCCGCCGATCTGTTCAGCGGCCGAGCCGGAACGCCGCATGCGATGCCATTTGAGCCGGCTGCCGAACAGCAGGGCGACCATGGACTGGATGACGACCAGGTACGTCAGCTGCCGGTACACGAAGAGCTGGAACGGCATCGACCACAGGGCCCGCACCTTCTCGCCGTCGAGCTTCAACGCGTAGTGGGCGCAGACCAGTTGGGCGCCCACGAAGCTGAACCACACGGCGGCCGCCAGCCAGGAGTCGAGGAACAGCACCGCGTACAGGGCGAACACGTCGATGACCGGGGCGAGCAGCGGAAGGAGGACCTGGAACAGTGCGATGTAGGTGAGTCCGCGGCGGCCGAAGCGCCCGGACACTCCCCGGTCCAGGACGGCACCGCGGTGCTTCCACATGGCCTGGATCGTGCCGTAGCACCAGCGGTAGCGCTGTCGCCACAACTGGCCCAGCGAGGTGGGCACTTCGGTCCAGGCGACGGCGGACTCCTCGTAGAGCACCCGCCAGCCCGCCCGCCACAGCGCCATCGTGAGGTCGGTGTCCTCGGCGAGGGTGTCCTCGCTGACTCCGCCGACACTCACCAGCGCGTCCCGGCGGTAGGCGCCGATGGCTCCGGGGACCGTGGTCATGCACTCCAGGACCTCGAACATCCGGCGGTCGAGGTTGAAGCCGAAGCAGTACTCCAGGTGCTGCCACTTCGCCAGCAGGCGGCGCCGGTTGCCGACCTTGGCGTTGCCGCTGACGGCGCCGACGGCGGGGTGGGCCAGCGACTGGATGAGCCGGCCGATGGCGTCCGGTTCGAAGACGGTGTCGGCGTCGACCATGACCACGATGTCGTGCCGTGTGTGTGCGAGCCCGGTGTTGAGGGCGGCCGCCTTGCCCTCGTTCACCTTGCGGATCACCTGCACGCGCGGATCGCCGATCCCCTCGGCGATGTCCGCCGTGCGGTCCGTCGAGCCGTCGTCGATCACGATGATCTGCAACTGCCGGTGGGTGGACGCCAGCAGGGACAGGACGGTGGACTCGATGCCGGCCTCTTCGTTGTACGCGGGAACCAGCACCGTGACCGGTTCGGTGACCTCCGGCAGCCAGGGCGCGCCGGGGCGGGAGCTCTCGAGCCGGCGGACGTGTTTCCGGGCGAAGTAGGCGAGCAGCGCGAGGCGCAGCAGTCCGAGGGTGCCCGCGATGCCGAGTACCCAGGCCATGGCGCTGGAGAAGGCGTCCCCGAGCTTGGTCACCCAGGTCAGGAAGGTGCCCTGCCAGCGCTCGGCGGTGCTCACCGGCTCGTACGGGTCGAGGCGCATCCCGGCCGACACAGTCGTGAAGCGGTCCACGTTCCTGTTCTTCAGGAGCTTCTTCGTCTCCCCGTAGGCGAGCGACGTCTGGCTGAACTGCCGGACCAGGCCCTGCCTCGCCTTCCGGGTCTCCGGGTCGGCGGCGACCACGACGTAACCCCGTTCGGCGGCCTTCTGTGCCGCCTGCCACTCGCGGCCGCACAGCGTGTCCGGCGTGGTGGTCCGCGGCAGCCGCAGCAGCTTGGGGCGTTGGCCCGCGGTGCTCGCCAACGCGCTCTCGGTCAGGTCGAGTTCAGCGGAGAAGCGGGTGGGCGACGACTCGCCCATGACGGCGCCGGTGTACGTGTTCGAGGCGATCTCATGGCCCTCGGCGCGGATCCGCCGCACCAGCTCGGGATAGCGCGCGGCATCGGTGCCGAAGACGAAGAAGGTGGCGCGTGCCCGGTACTGCCGCAGCAGGTCGAGGAAGCGCGGGGTCCAGACGGGGTTGGGGCCGCCGTCGAAGGTCAGGGCCACGGTGCGGGCGGGCATCCTGGCGGTCTGGACGCCACCCCGGTTGATGCCGATGACGGGTCCGCCGCGGGCGACGGCGTCCGGTGCGGGCGCGGTGCAGGGTGTGCGAGTCTTCGCCTCGTCGACCTCGTGGCTGGTCCAGCCCTGGAAGAACAGGACCGCGGCCATCAAGGGCAGGACGAGGAGGAGTAACCACCAATGGCCACGCGGGTCGCGGGACTGCTTGTGGCGCGCCGTCAAGAGACGTCAGCTCCCTTCGCGACGTCCCGGACCTCTCTTCCTCTCTCCGCACGGGGTGGGCGGCTGGACGGTTTCTTCCGCTGACTGGTGGGGGTGGCCTCGCACATGGTGGGCGAGTGTAGCCACAGGCCCCGGTTGGATGGCCATAACACCGGTCGCCTCGTGTGGAGACGTACCGCACACGTAGGTTGGGGCGCACAAGTTGAGCAACCGAGCCTGAATCGGCGTATGGAAGGTGGAGGGAAATCCGCCCGCGAAGCCCCTCCACGCTGGAGGTATCCCACCCGTGACCCTCACCAAGGAGGCCCCGCCCCGGGGCGATCGGCGCGATGGGGACGAGCCGCGGGGGTCGCGGGTCGACTCGTCGCTCGTCCTGATCATGCTTTTGCTCGTGGTGGTGGCGCTGCAGGGGCCGATCCGCGAGGCCGTGTCGACTCCGGTGATGCAGAGCTGGATGACGGTGTTCGTCGCGGTGATGGTCCAGGCCCTGCCGTTCCTCGTGCTCGGCGTCCTGCTGTCGGCGGTCATCGCGGTGTTCGTCCCGGCGTCGTTCTTCGCCCGCGCACTGCCGAAACGGCCCGCCCTGGCGGTGCCGGTCGCCGGGATGGGCGGAGCGGTGCTGCCCGGCTGTGAGTGCGCTTCCGTGCCGGTGGCCGGGGCGTTGGTGCGCCGGGGCGTCGCGCCCGCGGCGGCGTTCACGTTCCTGCTGTCCGCTCCGGCGATCAACCCGATCGTGCTGACCGCCACCGCCGTCGCGTTTCCCGGCAAGCCGGAGATGGTCCTCGCACGGTTCGTGGCGAGTCTGCTGGTGGCGTGTGCCATGGGCTGGCTGTGGCAGCGGCTCGGTCGTGCGGACTGGCTGCGTCCGCCGGCCCGCCCCGAGTCGGAGGGCCTGGGCAAGGGGGCGGCGTTCTGGGGGTCCGTACGGCATGACGTGATGCACGCGGGCGGTTTCCTCGTCGTCGGCGCGATGGCCGCGGCCACGCTGAAGGCCGTGGTGCCGGCGAGCTGGCTGCAGGCCACGGCCGACAACCCCGTTCTCGCGGTCCTCGCCCTGGCGGTCCTCGCGGTGCTGTTGTCGATCTGCTCGGAGGCGGACGCATTCGTGGCCGCGTCCCTGTCGCAGTTCTCGCTCACCGCCCGGCTGACGTTCCTCGTGGTCGGGCCGATGATCGACCTGAAACTGTTCGCCATGCAGGTCGGCACGTTCGGCCGTGGCTTCGCGCTGCGGTTCGCCCCCGTGACCTTCGCCCTGGGCGTGCTGGTGTCGGTCCTGGTCGGGGCGGTGCTGCTGTGAGCCGGCAGGCACAGGCAGCGGTGCTGTTCCTCATCGGCGGGGCACTGCTGCACGCGAGCTTCACCGATCTCTACCTGCGGTACGTGAAGGCCGGGCTGCGTCCGCTGCTGCTGGTGGCCGGCGTCGTCCTGATCGTCGCGGCCGTCGCCACCGTCTGGTACGAGCTGCGGCGGCCGCGCGTGGTCAAGGGGCAGGCCGCAGAGCGCGAGTCCGAGCACGATGACGGGCACGGTCACGCCCACCGCGAACCGCGCATTGCCTGGCTCCTCGCCCTGCCCATCCTCGCGCTCATCCTGGTCGCCCCGCCCGCGCTCGGCTCCTACAGCGCCATGCGCACCGGCACCGCCTTGCAGAAACCGTGGGGCTTCGCCGACCTTCCGGCGGGCGACCCGGTACGGATGAGCCTGGTCGACTACGCGGGCCGCGCGGCCTACGACGAGGGACGCTCCATCCGCGACCGACAGGTCAAGATCACCGGATTTGTCGCCCTGGACCGGGGCGGTACGCCGTACCTGGTCCGCATGGCGCTCAACTGCTGCGCCGCCGACGGCCAGCCCGTCAAGGTCGGACTGGCCGGAAAGACCCCGCCCGTCCTGCAGCCCGACACCTGGCTCGAAGTCACCGGCACCTACACCGGCAAACGCACCAAAGACCCGGTCAACGACGGTGTCATCCCCTTCATCAAGGTCACCAAAGCCACACCGGTCCCGGCCCCGCGCGACCCGTACGACGAGGGTGGCGGCTGAGCGTCGTGTCACCGGCCCCGCCGCGGGCTCGCGCTGCCGCGGGCGACGGCGGCACGCTCGTCCCACCGCGATGCGTCCTCCCACCGAAGGGTGTAGGTCCGCCCTTCGACGCCCCATTCACCGGCCGGAGGCTTCAACCCGGCGTCGATCGCCCGCAGCGTGGGCCGCCCGATATGCGCGTACACCAGTCGCCGCACCCCGTACCGCACCGCCTGCTCGCTGACGTTCCTTACGCACATATGGCCGCCCACGCCACCCCGGAACCGTATCGGCCGGTCCCAGCCGGCGGCCTCCGCGAACATCAGGTCCGCCCGCTGTGCCCAGCGTGGGAACTCCCAGAACTCCGGGGCCCAGGCCACCACCAGTGCGCCCGCCTCGATGCGATAGCCGTACGCGGGATGCGAGGTATGCGCCACCGGGCAGCAGCGGACCCGTACACCATCGAGTTCCAGGTCACCGGCCCGCACCGATACGCCCCGGCCGACCGCTCGCCGTCGCAGTTCGGAGCGCAGTTCCGCCTGCTCGTCGGTGACGAGCCAGGCGTCGAGCCGTCCGGGCGGTGGCTCGGCCCCGGGCCCACCGTCGAAAGCCACCCGATGCCCTGGGCAGCGCAGCAGCAGACCGGCCGGGGCGAACCGCGGCGAGTTCATCGCGCCCACGCCGAGGAGGGTCAGCCGCAGCAGGTGGTTCATCGGCCGTGCTCCGTCCGCGTCGTCCCGTGCGCGGCAGCCGGGTGTACGAGGGTGAGCGCACCGTCTGCCTCCAGGGTGAGGTGGATGGAGTCGCTGACCCGGTCGAGGGTGGAGCGCAGCCAGTCCCGGTCCTCGTCCGTCACGGGCTCCAGCCGCATCCGCCGGACCCGCAGCGGCACGATGCGCAGTCCGGCCAGCCGTCCGCTGTCCGCCTCCACGGAGACGAAGTAGGCGAGCCGGAGGTCGTCGCGGTACTGCTCGTAGCCCGAGATGCCCTCGTAGTCGTCGATGAAGTCGCCGCAGCCGTAGAGGATCAGCCGGTCGCGGTACACCTCGATGGTGCGGGGATGGTGCGAGGAGTGCCCGTGGACGACGTCGACGCCGCCGTCCACCAAAGCGCGTGCGAAGCGGATGTGCTCCCGGGGGATGCGGTAACCCCAGTTGGAGCCCCAGTGCACGGAGGCGACCGTGATGTCACCGGGCAGCTTCTCCTGCCGTACCCGCCGGACCGTCTCGGCGGCAGCGGCGGCCGACGGCTCGACGACATGGGCGACACCGGGCACGTACTCGGTGGCCGCCCAGCTCGGCGGGATGCCGCTGGACTCCATCCCGAGGGCGAACACCAGCACACGTGCCGTGCGGCTGACGGTGACCGTCGCGGGCGCGTGCGCCTCGTCGGCGTTGCGCCCCGCGCCGACCGCCCGCAGACCTGCCCGGTACAGCGAATGAAGCGTCTCCTCGAGACCGAGGTGGCCGAAGTCCAGCACATGGTTGTTGGCCAGGACGCAGACGTCGGGCCGTGCCACGGCCAGGGCGGGCATATTGGCCGGGTGCATCCGGTAGTGGATCTCCTTGCCCGGCTCGAAGGTGTCGCTGCGGGTGACGGCCGTCTCCAGGTTCACGATCCTGGCGTCCGGGGCGGCCTCCTCCAGCACCCGGAGCGCTTCGCCCCAGGGCCAGGAGGGCTCGACCGGCGCGGGGATCGGGCCGTTCACGGCCTCGGCGGACTCGACGTAGGAGCGGGCGTCGCGGACGTAGCCTTCGCGCAGTGTCGGGTCACCCCGATGCGGAAGGATCTGGTCGACGCCGCGCCCAAGCATCACATCGCCGCAGAGGAACAGCGTCACGACGCCGCCGCCCATGTCTCCAGCGTACGGAAATCGGTTGACGGGTGAAGGGCCGGACGGTTCGTATGGCGGCCGACCACAGCCACACTCCAGGAAGGTGCACATGGGCGCCGGGATCGGCACAGACGCCATCGACACATCTCTCGTACGTCGGCTGATCGCGGCGCAGTTTCCGCGGTGGGCGGATCTTCCGGTCGCCCGGGTCGAGTCCGCCGGTACGGCCAACGCCATGTTCCGGCTCGGCGAGGACATGGCCGTACGACTGCCCCGTATCGAAGGCGCGGCGGGCGATGTGGAGAAGGAGCACCGGTGGCTGCCCCGGCTCGCCCCCTCGCTTCCGGTCGCCGTTCCGGTACCGCTGGTCAAGAGCGTGCCCGACGGGGACTTTCCCTGGCCGTGGGCCGTCTACCGGTGGCTGGACGGCGAGACTCCGGTAGACGGGCGTATCGCGGATCCCAGCCAAGTCGCCAAGGATCTGGCCGAGTTCGTGTCCGCGTTGCGCCGGATCGATCCCGAGGGCGGGCCTGCCTCGTACCGAAGCGAGTCCCTGGCCGCGCGGGACACGACGACGCGTGCCGCGATCGGGGAACTGCGCGAAGTCGTCGACGCCGACGCGGCGGCCGCCGTATGGGAAGCGGCTCTGAACGCCCCCGCGTGGCCCGGTCCGCCGGTCTGGATCCACGCGGACCTGCAACCGGGGAACGTACTGATCACCGACGGGCAGCTCAGCGCCGTGATCGATTTCGGCTGCCTGGGCCTGGGCGATCCGGCCGTCGATCTGATCGCGGCCTGGTACGTGCTCCCCGCCCAAGCACGCGCCGTCTTCCGCTCCGCTCTGGAGCGCGACGACGCCGCCTGGCAGCGGGGCCGCGGCTGGGCTCTGTCGATCGCGCTTGACGAACTGCGCTACTACCGGGAGACGAATCCGGTCATGGCGACCATCGCACGACGCGTCATCCACGCGGTTCTCACCGATGCCGATCGCAGCCAGGGTGGATGACACCGCCCTGCGATGCCGCTCGCTCCTCTGATCACTGGTACTTGATGCTCGAAGCGCTGTAGCGGCAGTGGGTGCCGTCGGCGCCGCTGCCGAGTTTCGTCGGTTCGTCGCCGGATTCGTTGCCCTGGAAGCGTTCGCAGATGTCTATCTCCCCGCCGACGATGGTGATTCCGGAGAGCTCGGCGGTGTCGCCGTAGTTGGCGTTGACGCCGACCAGCGACTCGCCGCCGTTGGTCGCCTTCACATTGCTGACGACGACATGGCGCTCGTACTGGGTGTCGCAGTTGCCGCAGGACCGGTAGAGCTTGCCGAAGTCCTCGACCTGGAAGTTCTTGATCGTCACGGTGCCGGCGCCGTTGTGCTGGAAGACCTTGTCGTCGGCGTACCTCGCGCCGCCGCCGACGATGGTGTACGTGGCCGAGGCCGACGTGCCCTTGAAGGTGGCGGCGTCCTCGCCGACGTCCTCCCACCACACGTTCTGCAGGGTGCAACTGCCCAGGCAGTGAATGCCGTCGGCGGCCGGGGCTCCCAGGATGACGTTCTTCAGCACGGCGCCGTCGGCCAGCTCGAACAGGGCGTCCTGGTCCTCGTCCTGGCCACCGCCGCCCAGTGCGCCCGAACCGGAGTAGCGCTTCAAACCGCCGTCGTAACTGCCCGAGACCTCGATGGTGGCGGACACCGACTCACCCGCCGGGGCATTCGGCCACGCGCCGAGGGCGGCGCCCTGGGAGGGCGTACGGGGTCGGGTCGCCGAGGCCTTGGGGGCGGCGGCCTTGCTCCGCGACGCCGACGGCGAGGCAGAGGCGGACGGGGATGCCGAGGGCGACGCCGAAGCCGAAGAAGACGCGGACGACGGCGATACCGAGGGCGTAGGAGCCACGTCGGACACCGCGTCGGGTCCGGACTCGGAGTCCGACATGAGTACCCCGCCGACGATCGCGCCGCAGGTCAGGGTCGCTGCCAGCGCGATGATCAGCGCGTTTCTTCGGCGCTTCGACTGCTTTCGCCGCGGCCCGCGATGGGCTGCTCTCTTACCCACGTCGTTGCTGTCCTTCGAGGGAGTGCAGTTTCGAGTTGGTCCCGCACCCCTCGGTCGCCACCAGCCGCACAAAGGTTGCCGCCCGTGGCCGAAATCTTACGGTGGCCGCTGCGCGGCGTTCGTACAGGGTCCGCTACTCGGTCGCTCCCAGGCGCTCGACGAGGTCGTACCAGCCGGCCTCCAGTCGCTCCATGGACATCCCTCGCTCGGTGAGCAGGTGGTCGGCGAGGAGGGTGGAGAGGTAGCCGAGCAGTGTGTGCGCGATGAGTTCGATGTCGCCGGGGGCTTTCAACTGCCGTAGCAGTAACGCGAGATGGCCGAGCCTGAGGTGGTTCGCCGGGCTGAGGTAATGGCGAGCCAGGTCCGCGTGGGCGGCCACGTAGAGGTCGCGGTGAGCGCGTTCGTGGCGGAGGACGGCGGGGCCGAAGGCGCGCAGGCGCTCGGCGGCGGGCGCGTCAGGACCCAGCGGGGGCGGACCCATGAGGAAGGCGGACTGGAGTTGCTGCTCGTGGTGGTCCAGGAGGGCAAGCATGAGCCCGGCGCGGTCGCCGAACCGCCGGAAGACGGTTCCCTTGCCGACCTTGGCGGCGGTGGCGACGGCCTCCATGCTCACGTTTCCGATCCCGCGCTCGGCGGCGAGTTCGGCGGCCACTTCCAGCAGGCGGGTGCGGTTGCGTGCGGCGTCGGCCCGCAGCCGGGGCTGCTCCTCGGTCTGAGTGAGGGTGAGATCCACCTGTCCGGAGGGTGGTTCCGCCTGGGTCGGAAGGAGTGGGAGCGGCTCGGTCATGCGTTCAGCCTACCGCCGCGGGAATAGAAGGGGACCGCGGTCCGGTTAGCCTGGCACAGAACTGGACCGCGGTCCGGTTAAGTGATACAACATTCAACGGACCTCGGTCCGCTTGTTCCGGCCCTCTCTCTTCTGGAGTTCCACCCCATGTCTGTTCGCATCCTCGCGCTCGTCGGCAGCCTCCGCGCTGGTTCGCACAACCGCCAGCTCGCCGAGACGGCCGTCAAGCACGCTCCCGCCGGCGTCGAGATCACGCTCTTCGAGGGCCTGGCCGACGTGCCGTTCTACAATGAGGACATCGACGTCGAGGGCAGCGTGCCCGAGGCCGCCGCCCGGCTGCGTGCCGCGGCCGGTCAGATCGACGGCTTCCTGCTGTTCTCGCCGGAGTACAACGGCACGATTCCCGCCGTGCTGAAGAACGCGATCGACTGGCTGTCCCGTCCGTACGGCGCCGGTGCGCTCTCCGGCAAGCCCGTCGCCGTGGTCGGCACCGCCTTCGGCCAGTTCGGCGGCGTGTGGGCGCAGGATGAGGCCCGCAAGGCCCTGGGTATCGCGGGCGCCTCGGTCTTGGAGGACGCCAAGCTGTCCATCCCCGGCTCGGTCACCCGCTTCGCGGAGACCCACCCCTCCGACGACACCGAGGTGGTCACCGGCCTGACCCAGGTCATCCAGCAGCTCTCCCAGGCGACGCCCTCCGCGGCCTAGCACCGGCAGCGGGACCTCGCCCCCGCCGCCCTTACCCGTCCCATACCAAGGGGCTCCGCCCCTGCGACCCCGCTGGGGCGGAGCCCCTTACCCCACCAGGGGCTCCGCCCCTGGACCCCATCGGCCTGAACGGCCTCGTCCTCAAACGCCGGACGGGCTGAAAATCAGCCCCTTGGGGGCACCTCTGGGGCACCCCCAGCGGTAGCTGGGGGAGTTTGAGGAGCGGGGGTCCGGGGGCTGGCCCCCGAACGGGGTCCGGGGCGAAGCCCCGAAGGGTCCCCGACCGGGTCCAGGGGCACAGCCCATGGCCGAGGTCCGGGGCGGAGCCCCGTGAGGGGTCAGGGGCGCAGCCCCGCTGGGGTCTGTGGGCGCAGCCCCCAGCGGGGTCCGGGGCTGGCCCTGGGATGGGACGGGTAGGGGCGGCGGGGGCGAAACAAGCCCGCCGCGATCGCCCAGCCGTCCCCCTCCCCCCGTACCCCCGTCACTCCCGGCGGTAGATCGTGATCGAGTGGCCGACCTGGTCGATCGGCCTGCTGGATTCGGCCAAGGCCTCGAGCGGCCCCCCGGGCTCGGCCTTGGCAACCGCCGAGTTCGAGATGACGAGCAGCCCTCGCACATCCTCCGGCTTCGCCTTGAAGGGATCGCGGGCGTCGATGCCGTAGTACGACGGCACCCCGCTCCCCTTGTAGGCGAGCCAAACCCGTTCGTCCGCGTAGTGCCGCCGGAGGTGGTCGGCCAGCCGTCCCAGGTCCTGGCCCCAGTCGACGTTCGAGTCGTGCAGATGCAGATGCGTCTTCGCGGTCCCGCCGAACGCCTCATTGGAGTACGGCAGGTAGTACGGAAAGGTCCGCAGCGAACTGACCGCGACGAACACGACCAGCGCCGCCGTCATCCCGTACACCCACCGTCTGCGGTGGACGAGTACACCGGCCGCGGCGACGGCCAGGAACATCGGCAGGAAGATGGCGTACCGGACTCCGAAGCCGCGCGACCCGTCGAGGAGCACGGCCATCAGCACCGCCGGGAGCAGCAGCAGGTACGGCGCCGCGAGCCTCAGGCGGCGAGCCGTCAACACGGCCACGGCGCCCGCCGCCCACAGCGCGAGCATGCCCAGCGGTGTCTTCACCAGCACCGCGGCCGGCAGGTAGTACCAGAGCGAGCCGAAGTAGCGCCGGCCGAACAGGAAACCGCCGCCCTGCGTCGAGTACTCGATGCCGAACTGGATGCGCATCCCGTCCCGGTACGGCTCCGGCACAGGCAGCCAGTCGGTGACGAGGCCGCGCTTGCCGCCTATGTCCGGCACATTCCTGGGGGTCGTCCAGGGCGGCCGCGGGTCGACAACCAGGTAACTGGCCCACACCACTGTGACGGCGACGAGCGCCACACCGGCCGCCGCCATGACGCCGTACGCGATCAGCCGCAGCGTCCCGCGTCTGCCGGGGTCGAGGCCGGGTGTGCGACGGGCGGACCAGAACGACCAGGCGGCCAGGAGCAGCAGTACCGGCACCGCCGCCAGGGTGTTCATACGGGTCGCCAGCGCCGCGCCGAGAGCCAGGCCCGCCAGCGGTAGGTAGCGGAACGGAGCGCCGCGCGCCCGCCAGAACAGCCACACCGAGGTCAGCAGGAAACCGGCCGCGGGCACGTCGAGCGTGGCCAGCGATCCGTGCGCGATGACGTCGGGCGAGAACGCGTACAGCGCGAGTGCCGCCACCCCGCCCACCGCACCGACGAGATCGCGCGCGAACGCGAAGACGACCAGGCCGAACAGCAGGGTCAGCGCGATCACCGGGAGTCGCGCGAACAGCATCACTCGCCACGGATCGTTGCCCGCTTCGTACAGCACATGCCGTCCCAGCGCGGTCTGGTCGCCGGTGAAGCCGGGGTCGAGGCGCACATCGGTGAAGGCCAGTCCGGACGCGATGATCAGCTTGCCGAGCGGCGGATGTTCGGTGTTGTAGCGCAGGTCGCGCTGTTCCAGGTAGACCTCGGCGGTCCCCACGTACACGGGCTCGTCGATGGTCGGCGTCTGCTGCACGGCCGTGGTGATCATCGCGGCGGCCATCTGGGCCAGCAGTACGGCCACGATGAGTGGTAGCAGCCAGCGCCGGTGACGTCGCAGCACCTCGACACGGCTCCGCGGGGTCGCGGCGGATGCCGGGGCGGGGCCGTCAGGGCCGCCGGGACCGGGCGCGGCGGCGGTCGGTTCAGCGCGCCTGATCGCCATGAACGTCGGCATACGCATGATTACGTCCGTCCCGTACGAGACTGCTCATCCCCGCACTGCTCATCCCCGCGCGTATCGTCCGCCCGGCGTTCCGTACGGAACACCCCTTCAGGCCTGATAAGACGTCAGATCAAGTCACTTGGCGGTTCCGGACACGGCCGTCGTCGGCGTGGACTAGATTTCAGAAGCCCTCGGTTCCCCCCAAGCCTCAATCCCCGAGGGCGCTGCGAGAAGAATGCTGGAGCGGCGCATGCATGTGTCCGAAGTTCCGTCAACGGCTCAGCCCTTGATGCAGGGAGGACTGGCCGACAGTCTCTTCGACACGGCGGAGCGCATACCGTTGCTGCCGCAGGTCGCGCGCCGTTCCGAATCCTCTCCCCCCACCTGGTCGCCGGTGACCGCGGTCGAGTTGCGGGATGAAGTGGTCGATCTTGCCAGGGGGTTCATCGCGTCGGGGCTGTATCCGGGACACCGCGTGGCCATCATGGCCCGTACGCGCTACGAGTGGACCGTGCTCAGCTACGCACTGTGGGCGGTGGGAGCCGAGATCGTCCCGATCTACCCGACTTCCTCGCACGACCAGGTCGCGTGGATCCTGCGCGACGCAAACTGTGCCGGTGTGATCGTCGAGGACGAGCAGGGCTTGATGACGGTCGGCTCGGCGTGCGCCGAGCTGCCGCAGTTGCGCCACGTCTGGCAGTTGGACGCCGGTTCCCTCGCCCAGCTCGTGGAACTGGGCCGGTCGGTGCCGCGCGAGGCCGTCGACTCGATGCGCCGGATGGTGGTCCCCGGATCGACCGCGGTCATCGCGTACACGTCCGGCACGACGGGGCACCCCCGAGGCTGCGCTCTGAGCCATCGCAATCTGGCCAGCCCCTGCGACGCGCTGCTGGCCGGCTGGGCCCACACGACGGCGCCGCCCGGCCGGCAGCCGGCCATCCTCGCCTTCCTACCCTTCTCCCATGTGTACGGCCTCATGATCCAAGGGATCTGTGTACGCGGCGGGCTGCTGCTGGGGCACGAGTCCGAGATGAATGGTGAGGCGCTTTCCGAGGCGTTCCTCTCCTTTCGCCCCACTTTCGTGTTCGGTGTCCCGTTCGTCTTCGAGAAGATCTACAAGAACTTCCTGCGCGAGGCCCAACAGACGGGCCACGGCGCCCTGTTCGACCGCGCGGCCCGCGTCGCACGGCGATTCGCCGCCGCCGTGGAGCGCCAGCAACTGGGCACGGGCTCCGGGCCCGGCCTCGAACTGCGTGCCCAACACGCCTTCTACGAAAGGACCGTGTACCGGAAACTGCGCGCCGCCCTGGGCGGACGAGTCTGCGGCGCATGCTCGGGCGGCTCGCCCCTGAACCGCCAACTCGCCCTCTTCTACACGGGAATCGGGATCTTCATCCACGACGGGTACGGGCTCACCGAGACGGGTGGCGGGATGACCGCGCAGCCTGTCGGGCGGCACAAGTTCGGCACCGTCGGACGCCCGCTGCCGGGCATGGAGGTCCGTGTGGCCGAGGACGGGGAGATCCTGGTGCACGGCCCCTCGGTGTTCCAGGGTTACATCAATGACGTGCCCGGCACTCAGGAGGCGCTCCGCGGTGGCTGGCTGGCCACGGGGGACATCGGCCGGATCGACATGGACGGGTATCTGGCCATCACCGGGCGCAAGAAGGACATCATCATCACGAGCGGCGGCAAGAGCGTGGCCCCGGCAGCCCTCGAAGAGCGTCTGCGGATCCATCCGCTCATCCACCAGGCGGTCGTCGTGGGTGACAACCGCCCCTGCGTGGGCGCCCTGATCACCCTGGACCCGGAATTCCTCGCCCACTGGCGCGCGACCCTGCCCCTGGGCGGCCAGGCGTCGAACCGGGAGGTACGGGAGCAGAACGCCCTGCGGGAAGAGGTCAGGCGCGCGATCGCGGCGGCCAACAGCTCGGTGTCGCGTTCTGAGTCCATCCGGGTGTTCCGCATCCTCCCGGAGCCCATCGACCCGGCGACCGGGCTGATGACCCCGTCCATGAAGCTGCGCAGGGACGCCATCGCGCACCACTTCGCGGCCGAGATCGACGCGATGTATGCGACATCGAGAGCCGCGCGACGCAGCCCGACCATCGAGCCCTTCGCCTGGGAGGACGACAACGTGTTCCGGTGAGCCGGCCTCGTCCGAACAGGACCGCGGACCCCGGTAGCCCGAGCGCGTTCCTCACATTCCGCCGCCGACTGCGAAAAAATCGCAACGGAATGCCCCGGCAGATCCTGGACGTTGAACAACGCATGTCCCACGACACGAAGCAGAACGCCCTGCTCAAGCTGCTCGGCGAGTACGACGGCGGAGTGCTGGTCACCCTCAAACGCGACGGTCGGCCGCAGCTCTCGAACGTCAACCACGCGTACTACCCCGACGAACGGACCGTGCGCGTCTCGATCACGGACGACCGCGCCAAGACGCGCAACATGCGCCGGGATCCGCGGGTGTCGTACCACGTGACCAGCGACGACCGCTGGGCCTACACCGTCGTCGAGGGCGTCGCCGACCTCTCCCCCGTCGCGACGGATCCGCAGGACGAGACGGTCGAGGAACTCATCCGGCTCTACCGCGACGTCCTGGGCGAGCACCCCGACTGGGACGACTACCGCGCCGCCATGGTCCGCGACCGCCGCCTCGTGCTGCGTCTGCGGATCGAGCGGGCGTACGGAGTGCCCCGCGCCCGCTGACCGAAGAGCGGGCGCGCTTTCGCAGTGGCGGGGCTCAGAGCGAGGTACGCGGCACGGTCGCGCCCGGCGAGCCATCGGGATCCCGTACGCCGACGTCGGCCGCCGCCGTGAGCAGACTCGTCGGCGCGGAACCGGCCAGCGCGGGCACCGGCGCCTCGCGGGGCATCGGGCGTGCCGTACGCAGGCTGGGGGCCGGGCGTATCGGAACCAGCGGAGCGCGCTCGATGGCACGGGCCCGGCGCGAGAACCAGATGATCTTGCCGCCGGTTCCCGTGGCGCAGCAGCCCCAGCCGTCGCTCACGGCGGCGATATGGGCCAGGCAGCCCGGCTGGGCGTACTTCGCGTGCAGGTCCGCGTCGTTGTCCGCGATGGCGGTGATGAGATGCTGGCCGGTCCACCACATCTCGATCGTGGTGTTCTTGTCCGCGGCGTGCTCGTCGATCGTGTGCAGCAGCACCTCGGCGCAGTCACAGACGGGCTCGACGAGATCGTCCAGGTTCCAGTACCGGAGGTGGGCGGCCAGAATGCGCCTGACCTGTTCGACCCGTTCCGGGCTGACCTCCACGTCGAGGTGGTAGTAGCAGGGCACTACGGTCTTCATCGTCGTTGGCTCCTCACCGGCGAAGCTCTCGCTCCCCCTCAGCCCTTGCGGGCCGTGCCCCGAACACGAAGCGTGAGCGCTGATCGCTCCTGAGTCACTCCAGGGTGAGAGTGCTACTCCGTTCGTGCAACACGAGAGCCGTCAGCCGGACGCAAGCGCCGTATGTCGTTGAAGAGACAACAGGACGTTCCGTGGCGCCACATGCACCATGAGTGAAGGCCTCGACTCTGTAACCGGTCGGTGCCTCTCCGTGCACGGCCTTCGCGCACCGTCCAGGTGAACCGTGCGCACCCGCGAGGAGGAAGGTGACCAGTGAGATGCTGCTGCCTGCCAAAGCCGAGGTCGCCAGGCATCTGGAGCAGTACCGAGCCTGGGAACGCCTGATGCTCGCCGCCCCCGCCGACCGCCTGGCACGGGACAACTTCGAGAGCACCGGCTACACCCTGTGCGTACTGATGGGCAAACGCTGCGCCCGCGAAGCGGCTGACGCGGCGGAGCGCTACTTGGGCGCCGATTTAGCGCTGTACTTCGCAAACCGTGGCACCAGGCCCCGCCGCCGAAACGGCGCCCGCACCCGACCGACGGGACTGGCGACGGCGCCGGCGCGATAGGCGGACTTACGAAGCCGGGTGCGATCGGAGGGTCACCCACACCATGATCGTCAACGAGCCCGTTCAGGACACCTTCGAAGACACCCCCGCCAAGGACCGCGACCCGGAGTGGTTCAAACGCGCGGTGTTCTACGAAGTCCTCGTCCGCTCCTTCCAGGACAGCAACGGCGACGGCATCGGCGACCTCAAGGGCCTCACCGCCAGGCTGGACTATCTGCAGTGGCTCGGCGTCGACTGCCTGTGGCTGCCGCCCTTCTTCAAGTCGCCGTTGCGCGACGGCGGCTACGACGTGTCGGACTACACGGCGGTGCTGCCCGAGTTCGGCGATCTGGCGGACTTCGTGGAGTTCGTGGACGCGGCCCACCAGCACGGTATGCGCGTGATCATCGACTTCGTCATGAACCACACCAGCGACCAGCACCCGTGGTTCCAGGAGTCCCGCCGGGATCCCGACGGACCGTACGGCGACTACTACGTATGGGCGGACGACGACAAGCAGTACCAGGACGCCCGGATCATCTTCGTCGACACCGAGGCCTCCAACTGGACCTTCGACCCCATCCGCGGGCAGTACTACTTTCACCGCTTCTTCTCCCACCAGCCCGACCTCAACTACGAGAACCCGGCCGTGCAGGAAGAGATCCTGGCCGCCCTCCGGTTCTGGCTGGACCTGGGCATCGACGGCTTCCGTCTCGACGCCGTGCCCTATCTGTACGCCGAGGAGGGCACCAACTGCGAGAACCTGCCGCAGACGCACGCCATGCTGAGACGCGTACGCGCCGAAATCGACGAGCACTATCCGGACACGGTGCTGCTGGCCGAGGCCAACCAGTGGCCCGAGGACGTCGTCGACTACTTCGGCGACTACAGCGTCGGCGGCGACGAATGCCACATGGCCTTCCACTTCCCCGTCATGCCGCGCATCTTCATGGCCGTGCGCCGCGAGTCCCGCTACCCCGTCTCCGAGATCCTCGCCAAGACCCCCGCCATCCCGTCAGGCTGCCAGTGGGGCATCTTCCTGCGCAACCACGACGAACTCACCCTGGAGATGGTCACCGACGAAGAACGCGACTACATGTGGGCCGAATACGCCAAAGACCCCCGCATGCGCGCCAACATCGGCATCCGCCGCCGCCTGGCCCCCCTCCTGGACAACGACCGCAACCAGATCGAACTCTTCACCGCCCTCCTCCTCTCCCTCCCCGGCTCGCCGATCCTGTACTACGGCGACGAGATCGGCATGGGCGACAACATCTGGCTCGGCGACCGCGACGCGGTCCGCACCCCCATGCAGTGGACCCCCGACCGCAACGCCGGCTTCTCCTCCTGCGACCCCGGACGGCTGTACCTGCCCACGATCATGGACCCGGTCTACGGCTACCAGGTCACCAACGTCGAAGCCTCCATGAGCAGCCCCTCGTCGCTGCTGCACTGGACCCGCCGCATGATCGAGATCCGCAAACAGAACCCCGCCTTCGGCCTGGGCTCCTACACCGAACTGCCCTCCACCAACCCCGCCGTCATCGCCTTCCTGCGCGAATACAAAGACGACCTGGTGCTGTGCGTGCACAACTTCTCCCGCTTCGCCCAGCCCACCGAACTCGACCTGCAAGCCTTCAACGGCCGCCACCCCGTCGAACTCATCGGCGGCGTCCGCTTCCCCGCCATCGGCGACCTGCCCTACCTCCTCACCCTCGCGGGCCACGGCTTCTACTGGTTCCGCCTGCGTCGGGCGGTCCCCACCAGTGCCAGTTGGCGATCTTGATCGTGTGCCTCACCTCGTGTGCCTCGAAGGGACGTGTCTCCATGTCCAGGACCGCACCGCTCATACCGGACAGCCTCGGCTCGGCCGCACTGCTGACCTCGGTCGCGGCGTTGCTGCGGGCCTGGCTGCCACGGCAGCGGTGGTTCGCGGGCAAGGGGCGGCCCGTCACGGATCTGACGCTTCTGTCCGCGACCGAGCTGCATCCAGGGTGTCTGCATCTGCTGGTGCATGCGCAGCACGGCGCCGGGGCACCCCCGTCCGGCGACTGCTACCAACTGCTGCTTGGTGTAAGGGAGTTCCTGCCGCCCCGCTTGGTCCACGCCTACATCGGCCGGGCGAGCGAGGGACCGCTGGCCGGACTGATGGTGTACGACGCCTTCCGCGACCCCGGCTCCACCGGACTGCTGCTGGAGCGGCTGCGTCATCCGGGCACGGCGGGCCCGCTGCGCTTCGAACGCGACCCGCAGGTGACGGTGCCCGCCGGGCTCACTCCCCGGCTCCTCGACGCCGAGCAGTCCAACTCCTCGGTCGTATACGGGGATTCGTACATCCTGAAGGTCTTCCGGCGCATCCAGCCCGGCATCAATCCGGATCTTGAGGTGCCGTGGGCGCTGGTCCGCCAGGGCTGCACGCGCGTCCCTCCCCCCGTGGCATGGTTCCGGACCTCGCGGCCGCGGGAGGCGACGCTCGGCGTGCTCCAGCCGTTCCTGCCCGAGGCCACGGACGGCTGGACGCTGGCGCTTCAATCCCTCACCTCGGGAAGGGATTTCACCGAGGAGGCGTACGAACTGGGGTGCGCCACCGCCGAGGTGCACCTGGCGCTGGCCGCCGCCTTCCCCTCCGAGACGCCAAGTCGGCGCCAGAACAGGGAACTTGCGGCCGCGATGACCGAACGCCTGGCCGCCACGAGCCAGTCCGTGCCCGAACTCCTGCCGTACGCCCCCGGGTTGCGGGCCGCCTTCGACGCGCTCGCCGAGCTCGACGCGACGCGTCCCGCGCAGCGGATCCACGGCGACTTCCACCTCGGTCAGGTGCTGCGTGCCGGGCCACGCTGGTTCATCATCGACTTCGAGGGCGAGCCGGCCCGCCCGCTCGCGGAACGCCGTCGCCGCCAGTCCCCCGTACGCGATGTGGCGGGCATGCTGCGCTCCTTCGACTACGCCGCCCGCAGCCGCCGCCCGTGGCGGCCGGCGTGGGCGCGGCGCTGCCGGGACGCCTACTGCGCCGGGTACGCCGCGGAGGCGGGATGGGATCCGCGGGAGGAACCCGGTCTGCTGCGCGGCTACGAGACGGACCGCGCGGTGTACGAGGTGCTGTACGAGGCCCGGCACCGACCCGACTGGCTGCCCGTACCGCTGGCGGCGATCGCCCGCCTCGCCGAACCCGACCGAACGCCCTCCGGCAATGGCCCGCCGGCCCCTTCGTTCTCCCACAACGCCTGAGGAGGCTGACACCGTGGCAGCTCGCGAGATCGCCGTAGACGCAGATTCCGTGGATGCAGATTCCGTAGTCGCAGATTCCGTAGACGCAGACATGGACCCGGCCGATCGGGAGCGGCTGCTGGCGGGCGGCCATCATGATCCTCATGCGTTGCTCGGGGCGCATCCGGTGCCGGGCGGTGTGGTCTTCCGGGCGCTGCGTCCGTACGCCGATGCCGTGGCCGTCGCGGCGAACGGGCGGCGGATGGAACTGCGGGACAGGGGCGACGGACTGTTCTCGGGTGTGCTGCCGCTCGACGCGATCCCCGAGTACACGCTGCTGGTGGCGTACGGGGACGAAGAGTCCGAGTTGGAGGATCCGTATCGATTCCTGCCCTCCCTCGGCGAGTTCGACCTGTATCTCTTCAGCGAGGGCCGGCACGAGGAGTTGTGGAAGGCGCTCGGTGCTCGGCCGATGGAGCACCAGGGGGTGACCGGCACCCGCTTCACGGTGTGGGCGCCGAACGCGCGCGGGGTGCGGCTGCTCGGTGACTTCAACTACTGGGACGGCACGGCGTATCCGATGCGGTCGCTGGGCTCGTCCGGGGTGTGGGAGCTGTTCGTGCCGGAGCTCGGCGAGGGCACCCGGTACAAGTTCGAGATCACGCGGCCCGACGGTTCCAGGACCCAGCGGGCCGACCCGATGGCCCGTAGCGCGGAGCTGCCGCCCGCGACGGCGTCGGTGGTCCATGTGTCGCGTCACGAGTGGCGGGATGCCGAGTGGATGGCGCGGCGGGGGCGGCGACCCGTGCACCTCTCGCCGTTCTCGGTGTACGAGGTCCATCTCGCGTCCTGGCGCCCCGGGCTGACGTATCGCCAGCTCGCCGAGCAACTCCCCGCCTACGTATCCGAGTTGGGCTTCACCCACGTCGAGCTGATGCCGGTCGCCGAGCACCCCTTCGGCGGCTCCTGGGGCTACCAGGTCACCGGCTTCTACGCACCCACCGCCCGCCTGGGCACCCCCGACGACTTCAAATACCTCGTCGACGCCCTGCACCAGGCCGGCATCGGCGTCATCATGGACTGGGTGCCCGCGCACTTCCCGCGCGACGACTGGGCCCTGGCCGAATTCGACGGCCGCCCCCTGTACGAGCACGAGGACCCCCTGCGGGCCGCGCACCCCGACTGGGGCACCCTGGAGTTCGACTACGGCCGCCGCGAGGTACGTAACTTCCTGGTCGCCAACGCCGTGTACTGGTGCGAGGAGTTCCACATCGACGGCCTGCGCGTCGACGCCGTCGCCTCCATGCTCTACCTGGACTACTCCCGCGAGCACGGCCAGTGGACGCCCAACGTCCACGGCGGCCGCGAGAACCTCGACGCCGTCGCCTTCCTCCAGGAGATGAACGCCACCGTGTACCGGCGGGTGCCCGGCGTCGTCACCATCGCCGAGGAGTCCACCGCCTGGGACGGCGTCACGCGGCCGACGTGTGACGGTGGGCTCGGTTTCGGGCTGAAGTGGAACATGGGGTGGATGCACGACTCGTTGGTCTATGTGTCAAAGGAGCCGGTGCACCGGAAGTACCACCACAACGAGATGACGTTCTCGATGGTGTACGCGTACAGCGAGAACTACGTCCTTCCCATCTCGCACGACGAGGTCGTGCACAGCAAGCGGTCGTTGGTGTCGAAGATGCCGGGTGACTGGTGGCAGCAGCGGGCGAACCATCGGGCGTATCTGGGCTTCATGTGGGCGCACCCTGGCAAGCAACTCCTCTTCATGGGGCAGGAGTTCGCCCAGGGTGGGGAATGGTCGGAGGTGCGCGGGCCGGACTGGTGGCTGCTGGATCCGGCGTACGGGGCGGAGGCGGACCATCGGGGTGTACGGGACCTCGTGCGCGATCTCAATCGCCTGTACGCCGCGACTCCCGCGCTCTGGGAGCGGGACACCGTCCCGGCGGGGTTCTCCTGGGTCGTCGGGGACGCGGCGGACGACAACGTCTTCGCGTTCCTGCGCTTTGACGCGGCGGGCTCGCCGTTGCTGGCGGTGTCCAACTTCTCGCCGGTGGTTCGGCACGAGTACCGGCTCTTCGTCCCGGACGACATCCCTGTCTGGGGAGAGGTGCTGAACACGGACTCCGCCTGTTACGGCGGCAGCGACGTCACCAACCCTGACCCCGTCAAGACCGAGGCCCTCGGCGACGGCGGTCGGGCGGGGGGCATCCGGCTGACCTTGCCGCCGCTGGCGACGGTGTGGTTGCGGCCGGCATAGCCGGCCGAGGTCGCCGAGGAGATCGGCGAGGTCACGGCTGAAGTGGCCTGTCTGGCCTGGAGCTCCAACTCAGCGGGCCTGCCCGGATCCTGCGACTCGCCGTACCGCTGACGGAACCTGAGCAGCTTCTGATCGTTTCTGTCGAATCGCCGTGCCCCGTACCGGAGCGCGGCTCACATGGACAGCGACCGGAGTGCGCACAGGTCGGCTGTGGTGGGATACCGCCAGACGAGGTATCCGAGGGGGACCCCCGTTCGGTCGGCCAGCCACTCGTGGTTGAGTTCGGTGGGGCCGGCCTGCCGGGCGGCAGCGGCCAGCAGCCGAGTGCGGCGAGTGGCCCGGTCTGAAACGATGACGCGATAGTCGCGCGGGCTTTTACTCCGAGCGCCGTGCCAGCGCCCATGCCTGGTGCTTCGAAACGTCATGCCGGGGAGTCAAGCGCGCCACTGTTGCCCAAGGGTCACTCTCTGGTTGCGGGTCCTTTGCGCCGGCCAGGCATGCCGTGGCCCGTGTTGACGTCCTGAGGCGCGCCAGTAGGACGCGCATCGCGGCACGGGGACGGCGCAATCCAGACGTCACCGCCGACTCGTTCGCCCGCAACGGGGATCCGTCGCACTGGTCCTTGACTACCCGTTCTTCCCGTGCCGAAGGAGCAGACAAGATGGACTGGACCCTGGCCAGCGGCGTCCTCGGCGTGCCGTTTGGTTCGCGACCGAAGCTTCGTCGATCGTGGGACAGATCAGCGTCCAAGCAGATGGGGCTCATCGAGGGACGGGTCGAGTATGGCGACCGGCGGGGCCGCGAGCTCGGTTTCCCCACCGCCAACATCGTGCTGGGCGACGAGAGCGTGAGCGACGGTGTGTGGGCCGGGCTCGTCCGGCTGCCCGACGGCGCCACGTACGGCGCGGCCGTGTCGGTAGGCCGCAGGGCCACCTTCTACGGTCGCGACGGTATCCGCCTCCTCGAAGCACACCTGCTGGACTTCTGCGGCGACCTCTACGGTCAGTGGCTGCGTGTCAGGCTCGATCACAGGATTCGGCCCCAGCGCCGTTTCTTCGAAGTCGAGGCGCTGGTGAAGCAGATGCATCAGGACATCGCCGATGCCCGGCTCTGGCTGCACTCGAACGCGTGCCCGAGGGTCTCCGGCGGCATCGCCGACCAACCCTGAGCGGCGAGGCGCTGTCCCCGCGGGCCACCGAGGGCGCAATATGTACGTCGCATTCGAGGGCGATCCAGGCAACACTCCGGTGCTTCCCTGATCAGGCTGGATGAACGCCTTTTCGAAGGGGGTTTCCTCGTGGCAGACGACCTGTTGCCTCGTCCCGCTGCAGAACCGTGGCGGTCGGTGGCGGCACACCCTGTCGGGCCGGTGCGCCCGGAGACGCTGTACCAACGGCATCGCCAGACGCCGGACCGGCTGAACAACTCGATGCGCAGGACCTACGACCTCCTGCGTTCCTCCCTGCAGAGCAGCGCCGACAGCCAGTACCTGGTCGAGGGTGAGCTGACACACGCCTTGTCGGCGAGCCGAAACACGGTGCGTGCGGTCCTGCAGCTCCTGGCCAAGGACGGTCTGGTCACGCGCAGCCCGAAGCGGGGCACGCGCTCTGCCCGCGTCACGACCTTGCGGATCAACCACATCGCCCCCGTCGAGGCGTTCGGCGGCGAGAGGGCCATCCACACTGAGCTTCGTGCGCTGGATTACCAGATCCTGGGATGCCCGGGCCTGGTGCGTGAGCGGCTGGAGCTCACAGGGGACTGGACAGTGCTCATGCTGGAGTCGCTCCTCCTCCAGCACGAGATGGTGCTGGGCATCTCGGTGAGTTACGTCGCGCTGAGCCCCGAGGAGTCCCGAGACGTCGTTGTCGACGAACCGGACGCGATCTTGTTCTTGGAGAGGCACTTTGACGTCAGGATCCGCGGAAGCAAATCGACGACG
Organism: Streptomyces sp. NBC_00286; assembly: GCF_036173125.1. NCBI lineage: Bacteria > Bacillati > Actinomycetota > Actinomycetes > Kitasatosporales > Streptomycetaceae > Streptomyces > Streptomyces sp. NBC_00286. Next base: position 9,690,438 of record NZ_CP108054.1, on the reverse strand, counting down.
ATCGGTGCGACAGCAGCCGACGAGCAGTCCGCGCGGTTGGTGGGTGTGGAGGTCGGAGCGCCCATGCTCTTCTTGGAAGACGTCCTGGAGGACGAGAACGGCCAGGCCAGGGCGCTGTCGCAGTTCCGGCTGAGGAGCGATCTGATCGCCTTCCAGACCCACGCCGTCCGATCGGCCTGACCGGGGTCGATCAGCTTCCGAAGGGCCCAGCCCACGCCCCCACCCGCCAGGCGCCGACCCTTGCGCCTGGCGGGTGGGGGCGTGGGCTGTTCTCACTCGTGGCTGGCTGCCCTCACTCATGGCTGTGGGCGGTACTCGTCACCATCGCCGCCCACAGCGCCGCGTAGTGGCCCCCGAGCCCGAGGAGCTCGTCGTGTGAGCCGTCCTCGACGATCAGGCCGTTGTCCACGACCAGGATGCGCTGCGAGGCTCGTGCCGTCTGGAGCCGGTGTGCGATCAGCAGCGTCGTACGCCCCCGCGCGACCAGTCCCATCGCTCGCTGGACGCGTGCCTCCGTGGCGAGGTCCAGGTTCGCCGTCGCCTCGTCGAGCAGCAGGATCGCGGGGTCGACGACGAGTGCCCGTGCCAGGCTCAGCAGCTGGCGTTGGCCGGCCGACAGTGACCGGCCCTGCTCGCTCACCGGGGTGTGGTAGCCGAGGGGCAGCTCGGCGATGAAGGCATGTGCCCCGACTGCACGGGCAGCCTGCTCCACGAGGAGGTCGGGCGCCTCGGGGTTCCCGTAGGCGATGTTGGAACGGATCGTCCCCGAGAAGAGGAAGGGTTCCTGGGGGACGAACCCGAGCTGGTGGCGGTAAGCCGCCAGGTCGAGCTGCTTGATCGGAATGCCGTCGAGGCTCACCGTGCCCGCGGAAGTGTCGTAGAACCGGGCCACCAGCTTGACCAGGGTCGACTTGCCCGCACCGGTGGTGCCGACCAGGGCGACGACCTGCCCGGGCGGGATCTCGAGGCTGACGTCGTCCATCGCGACCAGGCCTGTGCTCTCGTAGGCGAACGTCACATGGTCCAGGGAGATCCTGCCGGACATGCGCTTCGGGGCGACGGCGTCCTCCGCGAGGGGGGTGCCCGTCGGCGTCTGCAGGAGCTCTCGCAGCTGGACGACCGCGACCTTCGCCTGCAGCCACTGGTCGAAGACGAAGGACAGCTGCTGGATCGGCGTGAAGAACTGGTCGAGGTAGAGCAGAAACGCGATCAGCAGCCCGTAGGACAGGTCACCCTCGATGACGCGCGGAGCGGCGACCGCGAGCGCGATGGCCTTCGCTACGGTGCTCAGCAGCTGGAGTACCGGGAAGAACCGGGCGATCAGCTCGGCCGAGCGAATCCTGGCCTCGCAGTAGGAGTCGGCCAGCACCGCGAACCGCTGTTCGTTCGCCTGCTGCTGGCTGTAGGCCTGGCTGACCGCGACGCCGGCGAGGCTCTCCTGCATGTCGGCGTAGAGCACCGACACCCGGTGGCGCGCGATCAGGTAGGTCTTCCCTGAAGCCGAGCGGAACCACAGCGTCGAAGCCAGCAGGATCAACAGCACCGGCGAGACCGCGAGGGCGAGCTGGGCGTCGAAGACGACGAGGCCGACGGCGATGCCGAAACACGCCAGCAGACTCACCATCGCGGTCAGCAGTCCCTGCTGCAGCAGCTGGGCGAAGGCTTCGATGTCGGAGGTCATCCGGGTCATGATCTTGCCGGCCATGTGCTGCTCGTAGTAGTTGAGCGAGAGTCGCTGCAGGTGCGCGAACGTACGCACCCGCAGCCCGAACAGCATGCGCTCGGCAATGAGCTGGGCGAAGTAGATCATCACCCTGCTGTTGACCCAGATGACGCCTTGGATGGCCAGGAGGGCCACACAGATCCAGGCCAGCATCCGAAAGGAGTCCTGGAGGACGCCGTGGTCGATGCCGAACCTGATCAGCACCGGCGTCGCGATCCACGACACGGCATCGACGACCACCATGACCGAGGCCAGCAGCAGCGGCTTGGTGAAGGGCCGGAAGACGCTCCCCATGGTGAACTGGCTCTGTGGTGCCACTGCTTCCGTGAGGTCGATGTCGGGCTCGCCGCGCAGTTCGGGAAGGCGCTCCACGGCCTTGAGCAGTGTGGGCGACACCGTGGCCAAACCGGCGAGGGTCGAGGTGTCGCCACTCATTCCGGGGCCGTGCGAGCCGGACGCCGCCCGCGTGGCGGCCTCGCTGGTGTGGCTGCTGATCTTGGGTGCGCCCTGCCGTGACACACCCTCCGGCCAGGCGGCGGGTTCCAGATCGGTGACCAGTTCCTCGGGTTCTGCCACGAAGTCCGCGTCGGGTCCGGTCAGGAGCTCTCGGAAGAGCTGGGAGGTCTCGAGCAGCTCTTCGGTGGTCCCGACGTCGACGATCCGGCCGTGGTCGAGCACGATGACGCGATCCGCCAGGAGCAGGGTCGAGTGCCGGTGGGCGATCAGCACGGTCGTCCGCTCGGCGAGGACCTCTCCGAGCGAGCGGTGGATGGCGTGCTCCGTCCGTGCGTCGATGGCCGATGTGGCGTCGTCGAGGATCAGTACCTGAGGGCTGGTCAGTGCCGCTCGGGCGAGTGCGAGTCGTTGCCGTTGCCCGCCGGACAGGGTGAAGCCGCGTTCGCCCACGACGGTGTCGTAGCCGTCGGGGAGCCCGGCGATGAAGCCGTGCGCATGGACCGCGACCGCCGCGTGCTCCACCTCGTCGATGGTGGCCGTCGGCCTGCCGAACGCGATGTTGTCGCGGATCGTCGTCCCGAAGAGGAAGCCTTCCTCGAACACGATCCCGACCGCGTCACGCAGCGAGGTCAGGGTGTACTCACGGATGTCGCGGCCGTCGATGCGCACCACTCCCGACGTGGGGTCGTGGAACCGGGCGATGAGGTGAGCCAGGGTGGACTTCCCCGAACCCGAGGCCCCCACGATGGCGATCCGCTCCCCCGGATTCACCCGCAGCGAGATGTCGCGCAACACGACGTCGCCACCGGGGTAATGGAAGTCGACATGCTCGAGCTCGACCAGGCCTGAGGAGTTCTCCAGCCGGACGGCGTGGGGACGGTCCTGCACGCGCGCCTGCGTCGACAAAAGCTCCACGACCCGCTGGGCACCGGCTCGCGCCTGCTGGCTGGTGGCCATCAGACCTGAAAGGAAGCGCACCGGAGCGACCAGTTGCAGGACGTAGCTGGAGAAGGCCAGGAACACGCCGAGTGAGACCTGGTCCTCCATGACAAGCCAGCCGCCGAAGCCGAGGATGGCCAGCTGCGTGAGTCCGGGGATGGCATCCATGCCGGCGCCGAACACCGCGGTGATTCTCGCGGTGCGGAGCCGGGACTGGAAAAGCTTGCGTGCCTCGCCGTTGAGCGATGCCTGCTCCTGCTCCTCTTGCCCGAAAGCCTTGACGACCCGGACTCCGGTGACCGCCTCCTCCACCACCCCGGCCACGCCGCCCTGGAACCGCTGATCCATCCAGCTCGCGGGGAACGACCGGCTGCGGAACCTCATGGCCACGGCGAGGAACACGGGTACGGCCACCAGCATCACTGCTGCCAGGAGTGGGGAGAGGGCGACCATCACGGCCAGCGACACGATGAGCAGGGTGACGTTGCCGTAGGCCAGGCCGAGCTGCTGGAGGAACATCTGGATCAGGGTGAGATCCGATGTCGCCCGGGACATCACGTCGCCCGAACGCAGCTCGTCGCGCCGCGAGGCGTCCAAGTACTGCATGTGCCGGTGCAGCTTGATCTGGAGGTCCCGCTGGACGCGCACGGCGGCTCTCCCGCCGATCGTGCGGCGCAGGTAGTTCGCCACGAAGCCGGTGAGTCCGGCGACGAGCAGGAGCACGATCCAGACGCCTCGGGAACGCCTCTCGGAGAGGATCGTGTCATCGAGAACGACCTGCTGGATCAGCGGGATGAGGCCCATCAGGGCCATCGCGACGACGGCGAACCCGATGCCGAGCCAAATGCGGAAGCGCTCCCGCCGGTCGAGCACGGGTGCCAGCAGTTGGAGGGTCCCTCGCGCGTACACCGGACGATACCGGTTGTCCACCTCCACGTCGGGCTCGAGGGAGTCTGCTTCGCGCATGTCGAGTGGGGTGGTCATGGGCACAGGAGAAGGGGCGCGGATTTCCGCGCCCCTTCTCCTGCATTGCCGGCCGATTGCGCCCCTGGAGTCCCCTAGACGGCGATCCGTGGATCGGCTGCGGCCTGGAGGACGTCGACGACGATGTTGGCCATCACGTAGAGGAGGCCGACGACCAGCGTGATTCCGGCGATGGTGTTGAAGTCTCCCTTGCCGATCGACTGCGAGATGTACAGGCCGATGCCGGGTCTGGCGAAGATCGCTTCGACCAGGATGCTGTTCCCGATCATCCCGGCGAGCTGCAGTCCGATCAGCGCGAGCACCGGGCCGAGGGCGTTGCGGAGCGCGTGCTTGATGAGGACCTGCGTTCCGCTCAGGCCTTTGGCCCTGGCTGTACGGGCGTACTCCGCCCGGAGGGTGCCCTCCAGGCTGCTTCTCAGGACGCGGCCGACGGCGACAGCAGGACCGATTGCGATGCACAACGCCGGGAGGATGAGATGTTTCAGGTCGTCGAGGAACAGGCCGGGCCGACCCGCCACCAGACTGTCCACCAGGAGGAAGCCGGTCGGGCCCGACGGTGCGTCGTACGCCGATGTCTGGCCGGTGACCGGCAGTAGGTCGAGCCAGCGGTAGAAGACCAGCATCGCGATCAGGCAGGCCAGAAACACGGGCACCGACGCGCCGGAGATCATCACCACCCGCAGCACCCCTGATCCGCGCCACCGTTGCGCCGTGGCGAACCCGAGGAAGAACCCGATCAGGGCGATCAGCACGAGCGCCATGAACACGAGTTCCAGCGTGACCGGCAGGAACTTCACGATGTCCGACGCGACCAGCGTGCGCGTCACCGACGAGGTCCCGAGGTCACCCTGCGCCGCATCCCCCAGGTAGTTGACGAACTGCACCGGCACCGGCTTGTCGAGTCCCAGTTCCTGGCGGGCTGCTTCGTACACCTCTGGCGGTGCCTTCTCCCCTACCAGGGCCACGACAGGGTCGACGGGCGCCACCTTCTGCAGGACGAAGACCACCAGGACTAGTGCGATGAGGACGGGAAGCGCTCCCAGGAGCCGGCGACCCAAGATCAGCAGCATGATGTCACCTCTACGTTGGTCCGTACCGGTCAGCGGTCACGGATGCGGTCCCTGAGTGCGTCGCCGGCGAAGTTGCTCACGATGGCGATCAGGGCGACGGCTGCGGCAGGGAACACGGGGATCCACCACGCGCTGAAGATGTTGGTCATCCCTTGGGCACTCATGGCCCCCAGCTCCGGCGCGGGCTGCGGGGCGCCCAGACCGAGGAACGACAGGCTCGAGAGCATCAGCACCAGTGCCGACACGTCCAGGCTCGCGGTGATGATGGTGACCGGGACCGCTCCGGGCAGCAGATGTCTGGTGAGTCGGCGCACCGGTCCGGCCCCCGAGATCTTGGCCGCCTCCATGTGGGGAGAGGCCCGCAACTTGCGTACCTCGGCGCGGATGATGCGCGTGTACAACGGCCACCACACGATCGCGACGCCGACGAGGGTGTGGAAGTAGGACGGGCCGAGGGCCGCGACCACCGCAACCGCAAGGATCGGCCCGGGGAGCGCCAGGAACACGTCGGTGATCCGCATCAGGATGCTGTCGACGATGCCGCCGACAGCCCCGGCGACCAGGCCGACCAGTCCCCCGAAGACGACACCGGAGGCGACGACCGCCAGGGCGCCCCACCAGCTGGTGGACATGCCGACGAGAACGCGACTGAGCACGTCACGTCCCACCGTGTCGGTCCCGAGGAGATAGCCGGAACCGGGCGCGGACATCGGTTGTCCGGCCGGCACCAGGGGGTCATAGGGCGCGATGGCCTCGGCGAAGATCGCGATGAGGAACATCGCTGCCAGCGCGGTGAAGGCGACCCAGCCGGCCACCGGTGTGCCCTGGAAATACTGCCTGAGGCCTTGACCGAATCTGGTCCCGACCGGGACCAGATCTTTCGCGACGTAGGGCTCAGCAATGGCCATAGCTCCTCCGAATTTCGACGGCCCGCTGGTCCTCGACTCTGCGGTAACGGGCTTGTGATGCGATCCATCGGGGAACTAGTGCACCGCTCGCGGGTGTCATTGAAAGCTCAATTCGCGTTGCTGGTTCATTGCGCGCGTGTCGCGCGCGTTTCAGCCAGGGATTTCGACCCGGCCAGCACTGCTGCGGACAGCAGGACGAGCCCTCCTCCGACCACGCACCCAGTCGTCCCCAGCGCCCCGAAGAGCAGGTTGACGCTGCCCGAGCCGCTGAACGAGCCCACCCCGCAGGCGATCCGGTAGTTGGCCACGGCGATGGAGGGGTCCGGGCTGGTGACGACGACCAGCACCGGTGGCGCTGCCAGAGCGACTCCGTCGACGAGCCCGAACAGCACAGCCGCGGCGAGGAAGCCACTGAGCGAATGTGCGACCAGAAGTGCGACCAAGGCGATCACACCGAGCCCGAGCGCCCACACGAGCGCTCGAGCTGGCGGGACCTTCTCGAACAGCGTGCCCGAGGTGCCGAGGACCACGATCTCCACCATGGAGAGCACGCCCAGGGAGATTCCGATGCCGGCGGCGTTGAGACCCGCTGCATCCCCGATCAGCGGGAAAGCGGTGTTCTCGATCCCACTGCGCAGGTAGTTGCCGATGAGCCCCAGCGCGAGGGCGACGCGGACTGCTCGGCCGACCGCCAGCCGGGGCAGACCGATACGGGGTTTGCCGACTTCCTCCGAGGCCGGCAGGCACGGTAGCAGCAGGACCACCAGCGCGCCCGCCGCAAGGCCGGCTCCGCAGCAGACCGCGAAGGCGAGCCGGTAGCCGTCGACCCCCGCGTGCTGTGTGGCCAGGATGCCGCCGACCGGGGCGCCGACGGAGCCTCCGAGCATCTGCAGGCTCGCGTTCGAGCCGAGAGCGCGATGCGAGCGAGGGCGCATCCGCACCGTCACCTGCAGCGCCGCACCTGCGACCACCGCGCTGGCCAAGCCCTGGACGACCCGGGCGGCGATCAGCTCCGGCGCGCGGTCAGCCAGCCCGTAACAGGCCTCGCTGACCGCGAACAGCACCATTCCGACGGCGGCCGTCGAGCGAGCATCGATCCGGGTGACGACCCTCGTTCCGAGGACGTCGACCAGCATGAGCCCGGCCGCGGAGCTCACGATGAAGACGGTGACGAGGACCGGGCTGAGTCCCAGCTTGATCGCGTAGAGCAACTCGATCGGCGCGGTCATGGCCATCACGAAACCGACCAGGACCATCGTCAGCGGATGCCCGGCCGACTCCCGGAACCGGGCAAGCGCGCTGCCGTGGGACGTGTTCGGTGCGGTCACCACCGCACGCGATCAGAACTCACGGAGGGTCTCGCGCAGGGTGGACTTGGTGTACTCGGTGCGGGTGAGGCCCTGGCGCTGCAGCGCGGGCATCAGCCCGTCACAGATGGCGTTGATGTAGGTGCGGGACAGGTCCCAGCCGGGCTTGCTGATCAGGAAGCCGTCACCGCCGACCTCCTCCATCGCCTCGCCCATCTTCTTGGCGACCTGCTCCGGAGTGCCCACCAGCTCCAGACCCCGCTTGGCGCGGTGCAACACCAACTCGCGCAGCGTCTTGGGGCCCGGGCTGCCGTCGCCCCGCATGAAGTACTCCAGGGATCCTCGCTCGCCGTTGGTGGTCAGGCCTTCGGGGAGCGGCTCGTCCAGGTCGAACTGCTTGAAGTCGATCTCGGTGTTGGACGAGATGTTCACCAGCGACTTCTCGATGTACGACGGGTGGTTGTGAATCCGCTCGACCTCGGCGCGGGCTTCTGCCTCGGTGGCGGCGATGGTGGGTGAGACGACGAAGAGGAGCTTGATGTCGTCGGGGTCGCGGCCGGCCGCTTCGGCGCGGGCGCGGATGTCGTCGCGATACTCCTTCATACCTTCGACGCCGGTACCCACCGCGATGATCGCGTCGGCGGCGCCTGCGGCGAACGCACGACCGCGGGGGGAGGCTCCCGCTTGGAGGAACGCGGGGCGGTGCTGGGGTGAGGGGACGGTGTTGAGGGGGCCGCGGGACTTGAAGTACTTGCCGTCGAAGTCGATGGTGCGGACTTTGCGGTAGTCGGCGTAGGTGTTGGTCTCGCGGTCCATGACGACCGCGTCGGCTTCCCAGGAGTCCCAGAGCTGGGTGACGACGTCGAAGTACTCCTCGGCGACGTTGTAGCGCTCGTCATGCTCGGGAAGACCCTCAAGACCGAAGTTCTGGGCGGCACGGTCCTCGGCGGAGGAGACGATGTTCCAGCCGAACCGGCCTTCGGCGATCGAGTCGACGGTGGAGCAGGCGCGGGCCAGCAGATACGGCGGGTAGAACGAGGTCGACATGGTTGCGACCACGCCCATTTTGGACGTACCGGCAGCGACCATGACGGCCAACGGGATCGGGTCGTGCTTGGGCGCGAACGCCGAGTGCTTCAACGCGCCTTCCATGGTGCCGCCGTACGCGTCGGCCACCATCACGGTGTCCTCGATCATGATCAGGTCGAAGCACGCCCGCTCCATCGACTGGGCCATGTCGACGTAGAACTTGCCGTTGGCCCAGTTCTTCACGTCCGGGGATGCCCACTCGGTGTCCCACTCCGGCGGGATGAAGTTCATGAACCAACCCATGTGGAACTTCTTCGGCATGATGTCTCCTGCTCGGTCGTGGCTCGGTGCTCTGGGAAGGCCGGGGATGTCTGCGGTGGGCTCAGAACTCGCGGAGCGTCTCGCGCAGGGTGGACTTGGTGTACGCGGTGCGGGTGAGGCCCAGGCGCTGGAGCGCGGGCACCAGGCCGTCGCAGATGTCGGTGATGTACTGCCGGGAGAGGTCGCGACCGCCCTTGTTGATCAGGAAGCCGTCGCCGCCGATCTCCTCCATCGCTTCGCCCATCTTCTTGGCGACCTGCTCCGGAGTGCCCACCAGCTCCAGGCCCCGCTTGTTGCGAGCCATGACCATCTGACGCAGTGTCTTGGGGCCGGGGCTGCCGTCGCCCCGCATGAAGTGTTCGAGGGATCCGCGCTCGCCGTTGGTGGTCAGGCCTTCGGGGAGCGGCTCGTCCAGGTCGAACTGCTTGAAGTCGATCTCGGTGTTCGAGGAGATGCCGACGAGTGCCTTCTCGATGAAGGAGTCGGTCGCGATGATCCGCGCCTCCTGCTCGCGGGCTTCGGCTTCGGTGGCGGCGATGGTGGGTGAGACGACGAAGAGGAGCTTGATGTCGTCGGGGTCGCGGCCGGCTGCTTCGGCGCGGGCGCGGATGTCGTCGCGGTACTCCTTCATGCCCGCGGTACCGGTACCCACCGCGATGATCGCGTCGGCGGCTCCCGCCGCGAACGCACGACCACGGGGAGAGGCACCCGCCTGGAAGAAGGCCGGGCGGTGCTGGGGTGAGGGCACCGTGTTGAGGGGGCCGCGGGACTTGAAGTACTTGCCATCGAAGTCGATGGTGCGGACCTTGCGGTAGTCGGCGTAGGTGTTGGTCTCGCGGTCCATGACGACCGCGTCCGCCTCCCACGAGTCCCACAGCTGGGTGACGACGTCGAAGTACTCCTCGGCCACGTTGTACCGCTCGTCATGCTCGGGAAGACCCTCAAGACCGAAGTTCTGGGCCGCACGGTCCTCGGCGGAGGAGACGATGTTCCACCCGAACCGGCCTTCGGCGATCGAGTCCACCGTGGAACAGGCACGGGCCAGCAGATACGGCGGGTAGAACGACGTCGACATCGTCGCCACCACACCCATTTTCGACGTGTTCGCAGCAACCATGACGGCCAGCGGGATCGGGTCCTGCTTGGGCGCGAACACGGCGTTCTTCAGCGAACCCTCCATCGTGCCGCCGTACGCGTCGGCCACCATCACGGTGTCCTCGATCATCATGAAGTCGAAGCACGCCCGCTCCATCGACTGAGCCATGTCGACGTGGAACTTGCCGTTGGCCCAGTTCCTCACATCCGGAGAAGCCCACTCCGACTGCCAGTCCGGCGGCGTGAAGTTCATGAACCAACCCAGGTGGAACATCTGCGTCATGTGCGTCTGCCTTTCAGAACTCGCCGAGGGTCTCGCGCAAGGTGGACCCGGTGTACTCGGTGCGGGTCAGCCCACGTCGTTGGAGCTCGGGGACGAGGCCGTCGCAGATGTCTGTGATGTACTTACGCGTCAGACCCCTGCGGTGGATGAGGAAGCCGTCGCCGCCGACCTGCTCCATCACTTCTTGCATCTGGTCGGCGACCTGTCCGGGAGTGCCGATGAACTCCAGGCCGAACGAGCTCGCCGCGATCGCGAGTTGACGCAGGGTCTTGGGGCCGGGGCTGCCGTCGCCCCGCATGAAGTGTTCGAGGGATCCGCGCTCGCCGTTGGTGGTCAGGCCCTCGGGGAGCGGCTCGTCCAGGTCGAACTGCTTGAAGTCGATCTCGGTGTTCGACGAGATGCCCACGAGTGCCTTCTCCACGAACAGGTCCGACTGGCCGAAGCGTTGGTGAGCGGCGGTCGCTTCGGCTTCGGTGGCGGCGATGGTGGGTGAGACGACGAAGAGGAGCTTGATCTCGTCGGGGTCGCGGCCGGCCGCTTCGGCGCGGGCCCGGATGTCGTCGCGGTACTCCTTCATGCCCGCGGTGCCGGTACCGACCGCGATGATCGCGTCAGCCGCCCCCGCCGCGAACGCGCGGCCGCGGGGGGAGGCACCCGCCTGGAAGAAGGCCGGGCGGTGCTGGGGCGAGGGCACGGTGTTGAGCGGGCCGCGGGACTTGAAGTACTTGCCGTCGAAGTCGATGGTGCGGACCTTGCGGTAGTCCGCGTAGGTGTTGGTCTCGCGGTCCATGACGACCGCGTCCGCCTCCCAGGAATCCCACAACTGGGTGACGACGTCGAAGTACTCCTCGGCCACGTTGTAACGCTCGTCATGCTCGGGCAGACCCTGGAGACCGAAGTTCTGGGCGGCACGGTCCTCGGCCGAGGAGACGATGTTCCAGCCGAACCGGCCCTCGGCGATCGAGTCCACCGTGGAGCAGGCGCGGGCCAGCAGATACGGCGGGTAGAACGACGTCGACATCGTCGCCACCACACCCATTTTCGACGTGTTCGCAGCAACCATGACGGCCAACGGAATCGGATCCTGCTTGGGCGCGAACACGGCGTTCTTCAGCGAACCCTCCATCGTGCCGCCGTACGCGTCGGCCACCATCACGGTGTCCTCGATCATCATGAAGTCGAAGCACGCCCGCTCCATCGACTGAGCCATGTCGACGTGGAACTTGCCGTTGGCCCAGTTCCTCACATCCGGAGAAGCCCACTCCGACTGCCAGTCCGGCGGTGTGAAGTTCATGAACCAACCCAGGTGGAACATCTGCGTCATGTGCGTCTGCCTGCCTCTCCTGCTGTCTCTCCTGCCGCGAACCAGATCGCCGGGCTGCTCGGCACCGCGCCATTGCGTGCCTCGGTCCGTGGTGATCTCATGACATCCGGCGTCGATGTCACGTCGAATGCGCCGTAATAGCGCTCGCATTGCGCCGCTGTGACCACGGTTCGCCTCTCGGGACGATGGGGTGATCCACGCCCGGTCATCCCTCCTTCGCTGGGACCCTGGTGAGGTGACACGAGGCCTCCCGACCCCCGATGCCGTCGATCGAGTAGAGGAATGGCGCCTCGGTGGAGCATCGGTCGATCCGCTCACGGCAGCGCGGGTGGAACGAGCAACCCGACGGCACGGAGAGCGGGCTCGCCGGTTCGCCCGGCAGTCGCACGGGCGCGGCCCCCGGGGTGGGGATCGCGGCGAGCAGGGCTTTCGTGTACGGGTGCTTGGGCGAGGTGATGACTTCCTCGGTGGGCCCCAGCTCGACGATCTGTCCGAGGTACATCACCGCGGTGCGGTCGGAGATGAAGCGCGCGGCGGCCAGATCATGCGTGACGAACATGACGGCCATCCCCAGCTCGCGCCGTAGGTCTTGAAGCAGGTTGAGCACGGACGCGGCCAAGGAGGCGTCCAGCGCGGAGGTGGGCTCGTCGCACAGCAGCAGCTTCGGAGGGACGATGACGGCCCTGGCAAACGCGACCCGCTGGCGCTGACCTCCCGAGAGCAGGCCCGCCTTGACACCGGCCACATCCGGGGGAAGCCCCACCTGGCGCAGTGCCCGGTCGACCAGCTCCCGGCGATCTGCCCTGCTGTTCTCCTTGAGCAGCCGCTCGCCCACGATCTCGCCCACGGTCAGCCAGGGCGTGAGCGAGGCACCGGCGTCCTGGAACACCATTTGGGGCCGGCCGCCGAGTCGCTCGACATTCCCGGCATCGGGTGCCATCAGCCCCGCGACGACGCGGAGCAACGTCGACTTCCCCGACCCGGACTCGCCTACGACGGCCATCGACTCGCCGGGAGCGATCTCGAGGATCACGTTGCGCAGCGCGTGGAGCTGGTCCTTCTTCAGCATCCCGCGCCTGATCGTGAACTGTTTGTCGATGCCGTTGATCCGCAGCGCGGGAGTGTCGTCGTCGACCTCGGCCATGGGGCGGAACGACGGCGCGGCGGCGAGTACCGCCTCTTGGCTCGTCGCTCCGGGCACGATGCAGGCCGCCACACCCGAGTGCGTTGACGCAGGGGTCGGCACCGGCAGCGTTTCGGCGCAGTCATGGGTCGCGGCCGAGCACCGAGGCGCGAATGCGCAACCACGCGGATGTGCCCGAGGATCCGGAGGTTCACCAGGGAGCGCCGGGATCTGCCGGCCGGTCGGCAGATCGAGATCCAGCCGGGCGTTCAGCAGGCCCACGGTGTAGGGGTGTGACGGTGCCCGCAGGACCTCTTCCGTCTTCCCGATCTCGGCCACCCGACCGCCGTACATGACCGCGATCCGGTCCGCCACCTGTGAGGCCACGCCAATGTCGTGAGTGACCAGGACGAATGATGTGCCGAGGTTGTCGCAGAGGTCACGGATGAGGGCGAGGACCTGAGCCTGCACCGTCACATCGAGTGCCGTGGTGGGCTCGTCGGCGATCACGAGGTCGGGCTTGCCCGCGACAGCCATGGCGATCATCACGCGCTGCCTGAGCCCACCCGACAGCTCGTGGGGGAAGGCCTTCATCCGCCGCCCGGGGTCCGGGATGCCGACGAGGTCGAGAAGCCGCAGCGCCTCTTCCTCGGAACCGGCCGCCTCCACCACCTGGCGACCAATGCGCATCGTGGGGTTGAGCGAGGTCATGGGGTCCTGGAACACCGCGCCGAGGTGCAGCTTGCGCATACGGCGCCGCTCCTCGCCCGACGCGGACACCATGTCCACGCCGCACACCTCGGCCTTTCCGCTGACCACGGGCATCGGGTCGCCCGCGAGCAGGCCGAGGAGGGCCAGAGCCATCACACTCTTGCCCGAACCGGACTCTCCGACGACTGCGAGGATCTCGCCGGAGTCGATGTCGAGAGTGACGCCGCGCAGGGAGTGGACGGGCACTCCTCGACGCTTGAAGGTGACCTTGAGGTCCTCCACCCGAGCGCGTGATGTGGTCACTGGTTCGGCGAGTGCGGCGGCGCTGCCCCTGGGAGTGCTGGTGCTGGTCATGATTCATGCCCTCCTCAGCCTGTTGGCGGTGAAGATGTAGGTGAGGTAGGAGTTCTGCTCCAGCCCCTCCAGGTACGTGTGCAAGAGGTTGTCGGATCGCCGGCAGAACGAGATCCACAGCGCTTCGTCGAGCGGGATCTCGCTCATGTCCTTCAGATCCCTGGTTCAGATCGCGCCCTTGGAAGCGACCGTTGCCGGAGGGCACGCCGCTTGCGGCTCAGACCCGTTTGATCTTGGCCGAGTTGAAGATGTAGGGGAGGTACGAATCGAGCTCGACCCCGCCGATGTCGGAGTGGGTGACGAAGTTCTGCGGGATTCGGCACAACGGGACCCACAAGGCTTCGTCCGCGATGATCTCGGTGATCTGCAGGTAGATGTCGTTGGTCTCGTCCTCGGTGCCCTTTGTGATCGCCTCGTCCATGAGCGCGTCCACCTTGGGGTTGCCGTACTGGAACGCGTTCAGGGGCTTCGCGCCGGTGCGCAAGAAGATCCGCAACGCGGTGTCCAGGTGCAGCGCGTCACCTCCCATCGTCGCCAGGAGGAGGTCCGGCCGCTTGTCAGCCGGCTGGTTGCACAGGTCGAACCACTCCGCCGAGGGCATTGCCCGAATGGTGATCTCCAGTCCGATCGGGGCGAGTTGGGTCTGGATCAGCTCGGCCATCTGCTGGGCCGGTGCGCCGTTGGACGACACCCAGGCAAAGTCGATCTTCTTGTTCGACAACCTGGCGACCTTTTTGGTCAGCGGACCGAGGTCGACCTTCGGGTCGAAGGGCGCGAGCCCCTTGGGGAACATGTTCTCCGGCCAGAAGTTCTCCTGGACCGTGGTGAGCCCCTTGAAGGACGTCTCGACGGCCGTGGCGCGCTCGATGGCGCTCATCATCGCCTGTCGCAGGGACTTGTCCTTGAACATGCCCGCGTCAGGGTTCATGTAGAGCGACATCATCGACGCGCCGAGGTTCGTGGCGACCGAGAACTTCTTGTTCTTCCGGTAGCTGAGCACGTCGGCGATGGCGAACCCATGGCTGACCAGGTGGAAGGCACCTTGGTCCAACTGGAGTTTCTGGGTCGCGATCTCGGGGGTGATCTTGATCCGGATCGTCTTGAAGTAAGGCTGCTCGCCCCAGTAGCCGTCGAACCTTTCCAGGACGTAGTGGCTTCCCGGCACGAACTCCTTCATGACGTAGGGGCCGGTGCCCGCGTCGTGGGTCTTGAGCCACGTCTGGGCCAGGTCGTCCTTCACCGCGTTCTTGGCGACCGCCGTGGGGCTGGTCACCAGCATCTTCCAGGGGCAGGCCGCGTAGTGGAGGAAGGCGTTGTTGGGCTTCTTGAGCTTGACAACGAGGGTGGTCGCATCCTTCGCTTCGGCCTTCTCGATCCCTGTCACCATGTAGGCGGGCCCCTGTTCGACCGCGGCCCGACGCTCGAAGCTCTTCACCCACGCCTCGGCGTCGGCGGGTGTCCCGTCGTGGAACGTGACGTCCGGCTTCAGCTTGAAGGTGTAGGTCAGCTGGTCGTCGGAGACCGTCCAGGAGTCCGCCAGCTGCGGGATTATTTCGGGAGTACCGGACTTGTAGGTGACCAGGCCGTCGTAGCACGCGTGCATGACCTGGACGCCCTCGCCCTCGTACATGATGTCCGGGTCGGGGACCTGCATGTCCTGGAGGAACGGCATGCTCAGGGTGAGGTTGCCCTCGCCGTCCTCGCCGGCCTCACCGCCACACGCCTGGATCAGGCTCAGCAGGCTGACGCTGCCGAGCGTGATGCCACCCGCCTTGAGCAAGCTGCGACGGCTCAGTTGGGCGCGCGGTTCCGGTCTGTGCTGGTGTTCGCTCTTGGTGGGCAAGGACGCCTCCTACGGCAGATCTCACAGAGCCACTTGGGCCGTGCGGTGAGGAAGGAGTCGAGGCGTTCGGCTCGTCTCCACGGTGTTCGATGACGATCGCGGCGATGTGTGACACCACAGCGTCGTCACCGTGGCTTTCCTATTGCGCCTGGTTCGCGACACATAAGGTCTTTGTAACGGAGTCGCCGACGCTACGAGGGTGCCCGGAAAGGCCAAGAGCGCAGGTCACAACGCGGGCTGGGGCACGCCGTCGATGTCGGCGGCAGCCACTTCGCCCGAGGGGTACCAGGCCCCGGGAGACAGACGGTCAGGCCCCAGGAGCGGGGCGGAGGGCAGTCTCCGGGGTAGCTGACAGCAGGTCACGCAGGCGCAGCACGACCGTCACCACCGCGGCCATCCCGACCAGGGACGACAGCATCAGGGCGTTCCTGGTGCCGAGCAGCTCGGCACTCGCTCCGATCGCCACCATCCCGATCGGCATCGCGCCGATCGCGGTGCTGAGCACCCCGAGAGCGACGCCGCGTTCGGTGGCGTGTGCGGACTCGATCGCGAGGAGACTCTGCATGGACCCGAACGCGGCCTGGCCCATCCCCGCCACGAACAACGCGAGGAAAGCGAGTTCGAACACCGGCGCGGTGGAGAAGCAGAACAAGCCGAGCAGAGCAACCATCGAGCCGACCGCGAAGATCAGCCCGCGCCGGAGGAGGGGCCGGGTGCTCAGGACGACTCCGCAGAGGATCTGGCCGCCGCCCGCAGCGGCGCCGAGGGCGCCGGCGAGCACGGCGTCGGTGGAGAACTCATGGGCCACGAGAGGTACCAGCGGGATGTAGCCGAACATGAACAGGTTCATCGCCACGGTGACGCCCAAAGTGGCCATCAGGCGCCTGCTGCGCCGGGCGAGCCTGATGCTGGCGGCGGCCTGCGCGGCGATCGACACACGTGCGTCGGGATCGCGCGGGGTGGCGTAGCGAGGACTGGGGACCAGCCACAACAAGGCCGCTGAGATGCAGAGCAGCAGGCCCATCCCGGCGAATCCCGCTCCCATGCCGACGTGGTCGATGAGCGCACCACCGGCGAGCGTGCCGAACATGGCCGACCCCGCCTGCGCGGTGGCCTCGATCGTCATCGCCTGCCCTGCCAAACGCGGTCCGACAGTCTCGTAGATGAGGGGGCGCTGCGCGGTCATGTTCACCAACCCCCCGATTCCCAGCGCGAACATGAAGGGGAAGGTCATCCAGATCTCGACCAGTCCGGACTGGACGAGTCCGAACATCGCGAACTGGATCGGGATCAGCGCCAGCTGGACGCGACGGACGAGCTTGCGCCGGTCCAGCCGGTCGCTGATCACCCCGGCCACGAAGCCACCGACGAGCATCGGGAGGAAGACGAGCGCACCGACAACCTGGTTGAGGATGGGCGAACCGGACAGCTGGGCCAGCAGGTAACTCGTGGTGAACAGGCCGCCCCATCGCGTGGTGTGCCAGACGAAGGAGCTCACACAGAGGTAGCGGTAGCCAGGGACCCGGAACAGCGCCCGCAACGAGTACGACGGCACGGGATCGGCCGGGCGTGGGGTGGATCGTGCTTCGTCCGTGGTCACCCGGCGTCCACCGCTGACTTCTCCCGTCGCCACCGACCGGACATTCCGAGAAGGAGCAGCAGACTCAGGCACGCGGAGCCCAGGGCGAGGGCGGAGAACCCGATCCAGCTGAGCAGGAACCCACACAGGACCCCGGCAACTCCGCCGGAGACGGCTATGACGAAGTCCGCTGTGCCTTGGACCGGCACCCGGTCACTGGAGGTGACGGTGTCCACAAGAAGCGTCGATGCGCCGATGAAGACGAGCGCCCAACCCATCCCCACGGTGAACATCGAGACGAACATCAAGGGGACACTGTCTGCCACCGTCCCGGCGCAGCCGGCGAGGACGAGCACGAGCGCACCGCTCCGCATCGCCACGAGTCGCCCGAACCGGTCCGCGATGCGACCGACGAGCGGACTCGAGGCGAACATGCCGGCCATGTGGGCCGAGACCACGAAGGGGATGATCGCCTCGTGGTGGTGCGTCTTCATCTCGATCGGTGACATGGCCATCACGCCGACCATCACGGCTTGGGCGCCAACCATGGAGAGCAGAGCCAGCCGGGCCGCGGGCGCCGTGGCGATCACCCGCAGTGAGTCGGTGACGCGGGTGGACCGGGCGGCGACGGTCGCTACGTTGCCCTCCGCCCAGACCGTCAAGGGGTCGGGGCGTAGCCGTACCCCTACGTTGACCATCGCGCAGAGGAAGAAGAACGTGCTCAGGAGCCATGGACCGGCGTACTTCTCGAGCCCGAACACGGATTGGCCGAGTGCCTCGGCCGGTCCGACGAGAGTCGGGCCGAAGATCGCTCCGAAGGTGGCCGCGAACAGGATCCGGCCCATTGCCCGGCTTCGCTCGTCCGGCTCGGCCAAGTCGGTCGCCGCGTACCGGGCGAGCAGGTTGGTGGCAGAGCCGGCGCCGTACAGCAAGAGGCCGCACAGGAAGACCGCAAGGGACGAAATCTGCACGCCTGCACACGCGACAAGACCTCCCAGGGCGGCGAGTCCGTAGCCCATCTGCATGCCGACCCGGCGTCCGCGTCGTGCCATGACCCGGGCCAGCACCTGCGCCATGACTCCCGAGCCCGCGGTGACGGCCGCGGTCGACAGGCCCACCCACGGTGTGGCGACGCCGACGATGTCCTCGACCACGAAGCCGCCGATCGTGACGGCCGCGCCGAGTGCGCCGGCGCCCACCACCTGCCCCAAGGTGAGCACGCGCAAGCTCCGCCGTTGGATTTCCGCGCGCTCGACCGGCGATCGGGGTACCGCACAGGACGGTGAAGCCACGTCAGAACTCGAGCAGGTTGTCGCGGAACATCTCGTAGGAGTACGAGGTCCGCGTCAGCCCACGCTTCTGCAGTTCCGGCACGAGCCCGTCGCAGACCTCGCTGATGGAGCGCCGCGTGAGGACGTCCTGGGTGAGCAGGAAACCGTCGCCGCCCACCGTGGCCATGACGTCACCCATCTGGTCGGCGACCTCGGACGGCGTTCCCAACAGCTCGACGCGCTGCCCGGCGCTGGTGGACGACTGCATCGCGACCTCGCGGAGCGTGCGTTCCCTGTTCTGCGCGACGAACTGCTGCAGCGAACTCTGGTGGCCGTTGGTCACCAGTTGGGACGCCAGGTCCTTGATCGGGGTGTCCAGGTCGAACACGGAGAAGTCGATGTCCGTCGCGTAGCCCATCCCGGCAAGGCGTGTCACCGGGTTGGCCGCCGCTTCCGCTTGGGCCTGCTGCCGACGGTCCACGGCCGCCTGATGGGTCTCGCCCAAGAGCGGTGACACCAGGAACAGCACCTTCACGGAGTCCGGGTCGCGACCGTGCGCCTCGGCACGGGCCCGGACATCGTCGCGGTACTCCTTCATCTGCTCGACGGTGGTCGCCGAGGCGATGATCGAGTCGGCGTACTTCGAGGCGAAGGCACGGCCCTTGGCCGATCCGCCCGCCTGGACGATGACAGACTTTCCCTGCGGGGAGCGGGCCGAGTTGATGGGGCCCCGCGACTTGTAGAACTTCCCCTGGAAGTCGACCGGGTGGACCTTGGCCGGGTCGGCGAAGACCCCGTCCTGGTCGACCACCATCGAGCCCGGCTCCCAGGAGTCCCAGAGCTTGACGACCAGCTCGGCGAACTCCTCGGCCATGTCGTAGCGGACGTCGTGATCCGGCTGGGCGTCGTGGCCGTAGTTCTGTGCCGCACGGTCCGAGCTTGCGGTGACCATGTTCCACCCGGCCCGCCCCCGGGAGACATGGTCCATCGTCGAGACGAGCCGTGCGAGCAGGTACGGCGGGTACTCCGTGATCGCCAGCGTCGCGACGATCCCCAGGCGTGAGGTGTTCTGGGTGAGGATCGAGGCCAGGACCGACGGGTCGAACTTGGGGACGGCGTACGCGTTCTCCAGGTAGAAGTCGTGCTTGCCCTGCCAGGCGTCGGGCACGAACGACGAGTCCTCGAGGATGAAGTAGTCGAAGCATGCGCGCTCCAAGGAGCGGGCCATGTCGACGTAGAAGTCCGGGAGCATCCCCTCGGACTTGTGGGTGCCGATCCACTGGTCCCGCCAGCCGTGCACGCGATAGCCGTTCATGAACCAACCCAGGTGGAACTTCTTGGCTTGCAACCCGGCCTCCCGCTCACTCCGTGCGACGACGGCGTTCGGTGCTGCCGCCGGCCTTGGTGCTGGAAGCTAGCCAGGCAGCGTGTCACTGACGGATCACGACCGTTCCGCGGCGATTGCGCCGCCCGGACGGTTCTGTCGACGGGGTGGCAGCGGCGCAATGGAAGCTTTACTGCGCACACCTGACCGGGAAATCCGCCGCTCCTTGACTGACGGGGTCAGCATTCGTCCGCTGCTATGGAGGACTCATATGACGGTCGTTGTCGTCGGTAACCCCAAGCCGATGTCGCGTACCCGAGCCGCCGCCGAGCTGATCGCTCGCGAGCTCAGCGGGAGCGCGCCGTCCGCAGTTGTCGACGTGGTGGATCTCGGGGCGGGGCTGCTCGGTTGGGGTGACCCCAAGGTGGCCGAGGCCAAGGCCACGGTCCTGGGTGCCGATTCGCTCGTGGTGGCGTCACCGACGTTCAAGGCCACGTACACGGGTCTTCTCAAGCTGTTTCTCGACCAGTTCGGGCAAGGCGAGCTCGGCGGGATCCCGACGTTCCCCGTGATGCTCGGGGCCGGACTTCAGCACGCGCTCGCGCCAGAACTGACTCTGCGTCCGGTGCTGGTCGAGATCGGAGCCAGCTGTCCCGCGCCGAGCCTGTACCTGATCGACTCGGAGTACGCGACCTCGCCGGACCTGGCCATCTGGCTCGAGTCGGCCAGGAAATACGTCCCTGCGGCGGTGACGCCGTGATCCGGGCATCCGACAAGCTGTTCGACGACGTCCTGCTTCGGCAGGCGTTCGGCTGCTTCCCCAGTGGCGTGACCGCCTTCTGCGGGATGGTGGGCGGCGTCCCGGAGGGGATGGCCGCCAGCTCGTTCACCTCCGTCTCGATGGATCCGGCACTGGTGTCCGTCTGCGTGGCGAACACGTCCTCGACCTGGCCGCGGCTGGCCGAGGCAAGACGCCTGGGGCTGAGTGTGCTGGCCGGCGAGCACCGTTCGGTGGCGCGTTCGCTCGCGTCGAAGAACGGTCAACGCTTCGACACCGTCGACTGGGTCGCCACCGACAGTGGGGCGGTTTTCGTGCACGGCGCCACGCTGTGGCTGGAGTGCTCCATCTACGAGGTGGTCGTGGCAGGCGATCACGCGATCGTGCTCCTGAAGATCGAGGCGCTCGACATGTACCCCGATGTCCCTCCGATGGTCTTCCACCGCAGCAGCTTCCACGAGCTCGCATCGAGCGCATGAGGCGGGGCCGCGGATTCGAACTCTGAACTGCGCTGGGGTGGGGGTTGAGGACGGAACTTCCGTTCTCAACCCCCACCTGCCCGGGCACTCCCAGCCCGCCCGGCGCTTGAGGACGAGGCCGCCAGGCCGATCAGCGGGCCAGGGACGGAGCCCCGGCCGCGGGCTCAGCGTCGCGGCGACGGGTCGGCGGTGCCCGGCAGCAGCGCTCGGGCCTGCTCGCGGGCATGGTCGAGTGCCCCGGGGAAGACGCGCAGGCCGTGCGCTACAAGAGCTCCCTCGTGGAGCAGCATCAGCGTGCGGGCCAGGGAGTCGGGCGCGGCCGGGCCGAGAGGGTGTACGAGGTCGGTGAACAGGGTGAGCATCCATGCCTTCTGGCCGGTGATCACCGCATACGCGGGATGCGCCGGATCATCGATCTCCGCATGCGCGTTGACCATGCTGCACCCTCGGGAACCGTGCGCCTCCATCCAGTCGCGTGAGGCGTCGAACACGGCCAGGACCCGGCCCTCCGCAGTGGACGCCGACTCCAGTCGCGGAGCGAGGAAGGCGCGCCAGCGCTCGTCGCGGTCGGCCAGGTATTCGACGACGATCTGTTCCTTGGAGCCGAAACGGTCGTACAGCGTCTTCTTCGTGACGCCGGCCTCGGCGGCGATGAGGTCGACGCCCACGGCATGGATGCCGTGCTCGTAGAACAGCCGCCCGGCCGCCGCCAGCGCACGGCGGGCGCCGGGGGTCAGGGGTACACGTCGTGGGGTGTTCGCGGTCGCCATTCCTCCAGAGTAGACCGACCTGTATACTCGATCGCAGGTATACAGATCGGTCTACTTACGCGCCGACCGGATCGGCATAGCCGCGCCGCCGGTTCCGGCCACCACCCCTGGAGGGTTCGCGCCGTGAACGTTCTGCTCTCGACCGGGTTCGTCATCGCCTGGAGCTCCGGTTTCATCGGGGCCAAGCTCGGGGCGGGAAGCGCGTCGGCGGTCACGCTCCTGATGTGGCGCTTTCTTCCGCTGGCTCTCGTCCTGGGCGTCGTGGCCCTGACGGTGGCGCGGGCGTCCTGGCGAGGGCTGACCCCACGCGACCTCGGGCGGCAGGTCGCCGTAGGCGCGCTGTCGCAGAGCGGCTACCTCCTCACCGTCTACTACGCGATCGACCTGGGCGTCTCCAGCGGCACGACGGCCTTGATCGACGGCACGCAGCCGCTGGTGGCAGGAGCGCTGGCCGGGCCCCTGCTGGGGCTGCCGGTGTCCCGTACGCAGTGGCTCGGCCTCGGCCTCGGTGTGACCGGAGTCGTCATCGTCACGACGGCCGACGCCGGGGCGGGGACGGGCGCTGCCTGGTGGGCGTATCTGGTGCCGTTCGCCGGCATGCTCTGCCTGGTGGTGGCGACGTTCGTGGACCGTCGGTCGCGTACGGAGGTTCGCCCGGTGGTGGCGATGACGGTCCACGCCGTCACAAGTGCCGTTGTCTTCACGATACTTGCCGCCGGAACGGGAGGGGTGGTGCCGCCCGCTAGCACCTCCTTCTGGAGCGCCGTGGTCTGGCTCGTGGCCCTTTCCACGTTCGGCGGGTACGGGCTGTACTGGCTGATCCTGCGGCGGTCCGGGGTAACGAAGGTGAACACTCTGATGTTCCTGATGGCGCCGGTGACGGCCGTGTGGGGTGCGCTGATGTTCGGCGAACCGTTCGGGGTGCCGACGGCGGTGGGGCTGGCCCTCGGCCTGCTGGCGGTGGCCGTCGTACATCGCGGCGACCACAAAGGACCGGGACAAGGACCGAGGCAAGGCTCGGGACGGGGCCCGGCACAGGGCCCGGGTACGCGCAGGCTCACGCCCCGACGACCAGCGTGGCGCCGAGGGCGATCATCGTCGTCGCGATCAGACCGTCCAGTACCCGCCATGCCGACGGCCGGGCCAGGTAGCCGCTGAGCAGCCGGGCGCCGAAGCCCAGCGCGACGAACCAGCTCAGGCTGGCGAGGGCCGCGCCGAGGCCGAAGGTCCAGCGGAGCGGGCCCTGGTCGGCCGCGACGGAGCCGAGGAGGAAGACGGTGTCGAGGTAGACGTGCGGGTTGAGCCAGGTCATCGCCAGGCAGGTGAGTACGGCCCGCCGCCGCGAGCCCGCCGAACCGGCTTCCACCCGCAGGGCCGAGGCCGAGGGGCGGAAGACCCGCCGGGCGGCGAGGACTCCGTAGCCGAGCAGGAAGACGCCGCCGGTCAGCGCGATCACGGTGAGCGCCGACGGCCAGGCCACCACCACGGCGCCGACCCCGGCGACGCCCAGCGTGATGAGGGTCGCGTCGGACAGGGCGCAGATGGCCACCACCGGGAGCAAGGCCTCCCGGCGGATGCCTTGGCGCAGCACGAAGGCGTTCTGTGCGCCGATGGCGACGATGAGCGAGAGGCCGGTGCCGAATCCGGCGGCCGCGGCGGTCAGGGTGTGGGGCATGACGTCGACGCTACGAAGCCGGGCAGCAGGAGTACAGCTAAAGATTCTTACCTATCATTAGCGTTCGTGATGACTGAGCTTCCTCTGGACCAGGTCCGCACACTGCTCGCCGTGGTGGACGAGGGCACGTTCGACGCCGCGGCCGCCGCTCTTCATGTGACGCCGTCGGCGGTCAGCCAGCGCGTCAAGGCGCTCGAACAGCGCACCGGACGCGTCCTGTTGATCCGTACGAAACCGGTGCGACCCACCGAGTCCGGCGAGGTCGTCGTCCGCTACGCACGCCAACTGGCCCGGCTGGAACGCGATGCCCACACCGAACTCGGCATGACCGGCTCCGACGAACCGACGCGTCTGTCGATCGCCGTGAACTCCGACTCCCTGGCGACCTGGTTCCTGCCGGCGCTCACCCGCGTGCCCGAGGAGTTGCGGCTCTGCTACGAGCTGCGCCGCGAGGACCAGGACCACACGGCCGCGCTGCTGCGCGAAGGGCTGGTGATGGCGGCGGTCACCTCGTCCCCGGACCCGGTGGCCGGGTGCAGCGTCCGAAGCCTGGGCCGTATGAGCTATGTCCCGGCGGCGAGCCCCGACTTCGCGGCGCGCCGGTTCGGCGACCGGCCGGGCCTGCCGTTGCGGGACGTTTTCGCCGAGGCGCCCGTGGTGTGCTTCGACCGGCGCGACGACATCCAGGACGGTTTCGTACGAGGGCTCCGGCGCGGCCAGGGCGGCGCGAGCTCCACGCGTCACCTCGTGCCGACCTCGGAGGGTTTCGTCGAGGCCGTCGCCGCCGGCATGGGCTGGGGGATGGTGCCCGTGGTTCAGGCCACGCCCCTGCTGGACGCGGGTCGACTTGTCAATCTGGCGCCGGACCGGAAGATCGACATTCCCTTGTTCTGGCAGCAGTGGAAGCTCGATTTTCCGGCGCTCGCGACCGTCGCGGAGGTCGTCGCGGCGGCCGCCGCCGAAGTGCTGGATACGGCATGACGCAACTGTCCGGACAAATCGCCGCCCATGACGAATCTGCCGGAAATCGGAGAAAGGTAGAAAGCGCTCACTGCAGGTGCGCCTGAATTGTCAAGGAAGAGGGAATTCTCTTTTCCGGATCCTCACAACTGAAAGACGATCCCCACGCACAAGTCCACCGAGTCCGCAGAGTCCGACAAATCCGCGGTGACCGGTCCTGCAGACGTCAGCCGGTCGACCCCGGCCCCGTTTCGGTTTCCTCCCGGAGGAAGCTCGCCACCTGGGCGGCGAGGCCCTCGCCCACGCTGTCGGGGCGGGCGCCGGCACCGGCGGAGGGGCCGTGCAGGTCGATGCCTCCGGACCAGAGGTACCGGTGGGTCCACTCGTCGTCGACCTTCAGCTGCACCTGGACGTCCACCCGGCTCAAGCCGGCCTCGTCGGCAGCGGCGTACAGGACGGCCGTGACGCGGCGCAGCGGGTAGACGTCGAAGCCCTCGATGAACTGCGAGTTCCGCCAGTCGAGGAAGGCGCTCTCGCCGTCGGGGCCGACCCGGATGTCGAGTTGGCCGTCCTCGAGATGGATGCCGTAGTAAGCGGTCGCACGGTTCTCGACGGTCACCCTGAACCTGACGTAGGTCAGGCCCTCGGCCGCGTCGTCACGCCCCCGCGGCGGGTCCGCCTTCTCCAGACCGTGGACGCGGACACGCAGGCCGGCATGCTCCTCGTCGTACTCCTGCCAGTCGCCCACCACGTTCGGCTCGTACACAGTCCACCTCTTCGACTTCAGAGAGCTGCTTCCTATCTGTGCGTGCGATGACGTGTCAAATGCACGGAATGGGCTGTGGCCAGGGATTTTGCCCCTCTTGATCGGCGATCAAGCCGTGGCAAGGGACGATCCGTGCCACCGGCTCCGACGGCGGCTCTACGCGCGTGCTGCACATCACGTCCCACACGCGTCTCAGTCCCGCTGCGGAGGGGCTGGTGAACGACGCCGGGCGAAGGAGCCGGGGCGAGGAAAGTGACGCGCGTTGAATTTGAGTCACCGACGCCAATAGCCATGATCCGGTTGATAGTTGAAAGGATGGAATGCCACAATCCGATACGCTCCGCTGACCACCCAGCCAGCGGGGCCGTCCGGCACGGCCGGAACACGGTTTCAGTGGCATTTCGGGCGAATTCCCGGCCTGCCGTGAAAACGTGAAGCCCGTTCAACAGTCGTCCCCCTGCATATTCAGTGAGCAATTTCCGCGTGCAGACCGCGAACACAAGGCGTCAGACAAGGCACGGTATGCCAAGACACTCCAGCTCGCCCTTCAGCCCCCAACCGGGACAGATGCCGCCGGCCCCCGCGGCGGAGAACCGAGTCGCCTCACATCCTGACTTCCGCTCCATACGCCGGGCCCACCGCTCGTTCGGGATCGTGGCGATACTCATCTCGGTCGGGGGCTTCCTGCTGTTCGTGCTGCTGTCGAGCTTCGCGCCCGGAGTGCTGAACCAGGAGCTCTTCGGCCATGTGACGGTGGGTCTGGTGGGCAGCGTCGGCATGTTCGCCCTGATGGCCCTGACCGCGTGGCGGTACACGACGCACATGGAGCGGCGGATCGACCCGGCCGTCGACCGTCTGCGGGCGGAGATCGCCCGTGACGAGGCCGAGCAGACTCGTGTCCAGCAGCCCAGCGCTCCCCAGCAGAGGCGGTTCGGTTCGTGGTGACTTATCCCCAAGGCCACCTGATGTTGGCCGCCGATGACGGCGTCATCGGCGGCACCAGTCTGAAGCTGACCTTCGTCCTGTTCGTGTCGGTCGTGGTCGTCAGCATGTTCTCGGCCCTCATCACCGCTCCGCAGGGCGACGAGATCAGCGATTTCTACCTGGGCAACCGGACCATGTCGCCGCTGCGCAACGGGCTGGCGATGTGCGGCGACTACCTGTCCGCCGTCACCCTCCTGGGCAGTACGGGACTGGTGGCGCTGACCGGGTTCGACGGTCTGCTCTATCTCCTCGGCACGGTCGTCGCCTGGATGATGGTGATGCTGATGATCGCCGAACCCCTGCGCAATTCGGGCAAGTTCACCCTCGGCGACACCCTGGCCCTGCGACTGCCCCGAAGCCAGCGCTCGGTACGCATCGCCCTGGCCGCCTGCACACTGATCATCTGCGTCCTCTACATCGTTGCCCAACTCGTCGGCAGCATCGCCTTGTTGACTCAGTTCATCGGCCAGCCGAGTGCCACCACCCGCACCATGTGCGTCGTACTCATCGGCACCCTGATCGTGCTGTACGTGGCGCTCGGCGGGATGCCCGGCGCGACCTTCCTCCAGATCGTCAAGGCCGTCATGCTGATCGCGGGCGTCGCGGTGACCGCCGTCATCGTGCTGCACCGCTTCAGCTGGAACATCGACGGCCTGCTCGGCGCCGCAGCCGACGGCAGCGGCATGGGGCAGCGGTTCCTGGAGCCGGGGCTGCGCTACGGAGGCAGCACGACCAGCAAGCTCGACTTCTTCAGTCTGCAGATCGCCATCGCGTTGGGCCTGGCGGCACTCCCCCACATGACGATGCGTCTACTCGCTCCCCGCGCCACCCGTGTGCTGCGGCGGTCGGTGCTGTGGGCCACGGGCCTGGTCGGCTTCGTGTGTTTCGCGGCGGGTGTGCTGGGCCTTGGTGCGACGGCGATCGTCGGCCGCGAATCCATCGCGAAGGTCGACGCCAAGGGCGACGCGGCGGTACTGCTGCTCGCCAACTCCATCGGCGGCGCCGTCCTGACCGCGCTCATTTCCTGTCTGGCGTTCATCACGCTGATGGCCGTGGCGGCCGGGCTCATGCTCGCCGCGGCGTCCTCGCTCGCCCACGACCTGTACGGGCAGGTGATCCGCAAGGGCAAGGCGAGCCAGACCGAGGAACTGACGGCGGCCCGGCTGTCCGCCGTCGTCATCGGTGTCCTCGGCATGCTGCTCGCGCTGCTGGCGTACGGCACGAACACCGCCAACCTGGGGTTCCTGGCCTTCGCCATCGCCGCGTCCGCGATCCTGCCGACCATGGTCTACAGCCTGTTCTGGCGGCACTTCAACGCCCGCGGCGCGCTGCTGAGCCTGTACGGAGGTCTCGCCACCTCCGTGCTGCTGGTCATCTGCTCCCCCGTCGTCTCCTCGACGCCCACCTCGTTCTACCCGGACGCGGACTTCGCCTTCTTCCCCCTGCAGAACCCGGGCATCGTCTCCGTACCGGCCGGCTTCCTGCTCGGCTGGCTCGGCACCATGATGGGCCGGAACGAGGAAAGCCCGGACGTGTACGAGAAGTTCGAGGTCCGCTCGATGCTCGGCACCGAACCGCAGGAGGAGCAGCAGCAGGAGCCGGTGGGCGCGCGGCAGTGACGCCGGCCAGGCAACAGCTCAGCCTTCCAACCTGATGAGTGGGGCCGGTGCCGCGCGGCACCGGCCCCACTCGTCGCGTGCGGTACACCTCGTGCCGGTTGACGAACCGGGCGTCCAAGTGCGGAGATGTCTTGCCAGGTGACGTACGACCGCGAGGCGAGGGCAACACAGCGATGGCATTGCACATCAGCGCCACCAACCCGGAGCATCCCGCGCTGCTGCTCGAACTGCCGTGGGATCTGCCCCTGGAGGACTGGCCGGAGCGCCATCTCGTGCCGCTGCCGCGCGGCATCTCACGGCACGTCGTGCGGTACGCACGCGCCGGCAATGAAGTGGTGGCCGTCAAGGAGCTGGCCGAGCGGCCCGCCGTGCGGGAGTACGAACTGCTGCGCTCTCTGCACCGCCTCAACATCCCCGCGGTGGACCCGCTCGCCGTCGTCACCGGCCGCACCCGGGACGACGGCACGTACCTGGAGCCGGTGCTGATCACCCGGCATCTGAACGGCTCGATGCCGTACCGGTCGATGTTCGAGACGACGATGCGGCCCGCCACCATGCACCGGCTCATGGACGCGCTCGCCGTACTGCTGGTCCGGCTCCACCTGGCAGGGTTCGCCTGGGGCGACTGCTCCCTGTCCAACACCCTGTTCCGGCGCGACGCCGGGGCGTTCGCCGCGTACCTCGTCGACGCGGAGACCGGCGAGCTGCACCAGAGGCTCAGCGACGGGCAGCGCAGTTACGATCTCGATCTCGCGCGCGTGAACATCAGCGGCGAACTGCTCGACCTGGAGGCGTCGGGGGCGCTGCACCCGTCCGTCGACCCGATCGACTTCGGTACGGAGATATGCGGCCGTTACGAGAGCCTCTGGCAAGAGCTGACCCGTACGTCGGTGTATCCGGCGGGCAAGCACCACTACATCGACCGCCGGGTCCGGCGGCTCAACGATCTCGGCTTCGATGTCGCCGAGATGCAGATCGCGCACTCCTCGAACGGTGACACCGTGACCTTCGTCCCCAAGGTCGTCGACGCCGGCCATCACCAGCGCCAGCTCCTGCGGCTGACCGGGCTGGACGCCGAGGAGAACCAGGCGCGCCGGCTCCTCAACGACCTCGAGACCTGGATGGCCACCCAGGAGGACTACGCACCCGGCGACCCCCTCGCCGCCCGCCCGGAGGTGCTGGCCCACCGCTGGGTGCGCGAGGTGTTCCGGCCCACCGTGCGGGCCGTACCGCGGGAGTTGCGTGGCTCCATGGACGCGGCGGAGCTGTACCACGGGCTGCTCGAGCATCGCTGGTACTTGTCCGAGCGGGCGCAGCACGACATCGGCCTGGACATGGCCGTCGAGGACTACGTCAAGAACATCCTGCCGAAGATCCGCGAGAAGCTGCCGGCGCCGGACGCCGCCGCGTCGCAGACACCGTCAGCTTGAGCCGGGCGTTCAGGACGGCGGGACGACCGTCACCGGGCAGGGCGCGTGATGCATGACGGAGTGCGCCACCGAACCGATCCGTGACCCCACGGCCGAGCGCTGGGCACGCCGCCCCACCACCATCAGCTGGGCCCGGGACGCCGCCGACAGCAGCACCTCCCCCGCACTGCCGATCTCGACGTGCTCGGTCACGGGCACCTCAGGGAACCGTTCCCGCCAGGGCGTCAGCGCCTCCTCGAGGGCCTTCTTCTCGTACGGTTCCAGGCCGCCGGCCTCGTCGAGGAGATTCATCAAGCCGGGGTTGAACTCGTAGAACGCCGGCAGGCTCCAGGCCCGTACGACCCGTACGCCTGCGCCGCGTGCCGCCGCGGTCTCGAAGGCGAACTCCAAGGCCGCGGCGCTGTCGTCCGGGCCTCCCTGCTGTCCCACGACGATCTCGCGGCCCGCCGCCTCCTGTTCGGCGCGGTCGTCGGCGCGTACGAGGACGACGGGGCGCCCGGATTCGGCGCTGACCTGCTGTCCGACGGAACCGAGCAGGAAGCCGACGATCACTCCGTGCCCGCGCGAGCCGAGCACCAGCATCTCGGCGTCCGCGGCCTCGGCGACCAGCGAGGGGACCGGAGCCGCGTCCAGGAGGTCCGTGGACACCGGGAGCCCGGGGTGCCGCTCGGTGAGGGAGCTCGCGGCCTCCCGCAGCGCGTCCCGCGCCTTCGCGTCGTGCTCCCCCGCGTCGTCGCTCTCCCAGGCCTGCACCAGACGCAGTGGCAGCTCGCGGCGGACGGCTTCCCGGCCGGCCCAGGCCACGGCGGCCAGGCTCTCGGGTGATCCGTCCACTCCCACGGTGATCGGGCGGGTCATACGGGTGTCCTCCTGCGTTGTCCTGCGAAGCCCGCCGACACCAGGTGATCGGCGGGACTTCCGACAGTACACAGGGCGCGCCCCGGGTGTGCTCCGTCACCAGCGCACAGGCAGCTTCCGTACGCCCCGGATCAACAACCCCGGCGTCCAGGGCAGTTCGGACTCGTCCGCGTCCGGCGCCAGGTCCGGGCAGCGTTCCAGCAGGGTGCGGAAGGCGATCCGGCCTTCCAGCCGTGCCAACGGCGCGCCCAGGCAGTAGTGCAGGCCGTGGCCGAAGGCGATGTGACCGCGGGAGCCCCGGCGGATGTCGAACCGGTCGGGGTCCTTGAAGCGCGCCGGGTCGCGGTCGGCGTCCGCCATGGTGATCCGGACGGTGGAACCCGCGGGGATGGTCACCCCGCCCAACTCCACATCCTCCAGGGCCAGGCGGTCCGTGCTGTTCTCCACCGGGCCGTCGTAGCGGAGCATCTCCTCGATCGCCCCGTCGAGCAGGCCGAAGTCGGCGCGCAGATCGGCGAGTTGGCCGGGATGTGCGAACAGTGCCCGCAAGCCGTTGCCGATCAGATTGACCGTGGTCTCGTGACCGGCGATGAGCAGCAGATTGGACATGCCGATGAGCTCGTCCGGCGAGAGCCGGTCACCGTCCTCGTCCGCGGTGTGGATCAGACCGCTGAGCAGATCCTCACCGGGCTTCGCCCGCTTGGCCGCGATCAACTCGGCAAGATACGCGGACTCCTCCTGATAGGCGAGCGCCTCCGCCTCCGGGCTGGTGCGCGCGACCATCTCGTTGGACCAGCGGCGAAAGGCGTCCCGGTCCAGTTCGGGGACGCCGAGCAGTTCGCAGATGACCGTCATGGGCAGCGGGAAGGCGAAGGACGCGATCAGATCGGCCCGCCGCTCCTCCACTGCCAGCATCCTGTCCAGCAGCTCATCGGTGACCTGCTGGACGCGAGGAGCCAGTGACTCGATACGTCGCGGGGTGAATTCCCGTGCCACCAGTCGCCGCAGTCGGGTGTGGTCCGGCGGGTCCGACATCAGCATGTGCATGAGGGCCGGCTGGGTCTGCTCGGTGTTGACGATCTGTTTGATGTTCCCGGCCCTCAGCCAGTTCCGGCTGAGCCGTGGATCTGTGAAGGCCGTTCTGCAGGCCTCGTGGCCGACGACGAGCCACACCTCCTCGCCGTCGGGGTCATACACACGGTGGACGGGCCCCCCGGAACGGAGCCGGGCGTAGACGGGATACGGATCACGCAGAAATTCCGGACCGAGCTGCTTCAGATC
This sequence comes from Streptomyces sp. NBC_00286, assembly GCF_036173125.1. NCBI lineage: Bacteria > Bacillati > Actinomycetota > Actinomycetes > Kitasatosporales > Streptomycetaceae > Streptomyces > Streptomyces sp. NBC_00286. The sequence goes on along the minus strand of NZ_CP108054.1, from coordinate 9,659,194 downwards.
GACGATGGATCGGGCCACCATTCAACTCCCCCAGTTCGTGGGCCGAAACGGCACGTTAACCCGCCTTCGGTGCGGATGAACGCCGGTTTCCGGACAGTTGCGCCCGGCCGCGCCGACAGGGACGCGGGCCCCGGAGAGGGGCGGTCGGCGTCCCGGGGTGGGAGTTGAGGTGAGGGTTGGGCGCCGAGCTGGAAAAGAGCCTGCGTGACCGGGCCGCACTCGGGTAATTGATCACTCGGTGCACAACACGGCGGGCAGGCGACGGCCCGCCCGACTTCACAACGGGGAGACATCCGAGCCCATGGGCCACCCTCCAAACGGTCCCTCAACCTCGCCGTCACCGCCACCGACCCGCTTCGACGAGACCTTCTGCGAACTCCTGCCCCGGCTCTACCGAAGAGCCGTCATGCTGGCCGGGACCAGATCCTGGGCCGAGGACGCGGTGCACGAGGCCTACCTGAAGCTGGCCGCACGGCCGCAGCGATTCCTCGACCATCCGGAGCCGTACGCCTATGCCTTCACCGCGCTGCTCAGCGTCGTACGCGACACCCATCGCCGTGAGCGCCGTCAGGTCCTGGTGGATGATGTGGAGGTGTCGGGTGCCGCCGATGCCGCCGGGCAGGCGGGCCGCCTCGGCTCGATCGGGCCGGTGGTCGCGGCGGGCTGGGACGGCGGAGTGGAGCGGCGTGACGCCGAGATGGAGGCGGTACGGCTGCTGGGGAGGTTGTCTTCCAAGCAGGCGGGCGTGGTGATACTCGTCGATCTGGACGGTTACACCATCGATCAGGCCGCCCGGATCATAGGGGTGCACCGCGGAACGGCCGCCCGGCATCGCACGCGTGCACTTGAGAAGCTGCGCTCGTTGCTGGACAGAGGTGAGCGGGAACGCGGGGACCGTTCGGGAAAGGAGCCGGGGGCATGAAGCCTGACGCAGAGCCCGACGACCGCGTTGCCGCGCTGCTGCGCGACCGGCTCAGGGCCGCCGACGAGGAGATCGAGACGCCGCCCGGGCTGTGGGAGCGGGTCCGGTCCGCCGAGGCGCCACCACGCAGGGCGGTCTTCGGGGCGCGGCCGCGGATAAGTTGGGCGGTCGCTGCCGCCGCCGTCCTGGTGTGCGCCGTCGCACTGGGCGCCTGGTGGCTGGTCCGGCCGACCGCCGACACACCTCCTGCCGACCGGGCGCGGTTCGATGCCTCGGTGACGGTGTTCAACGCCGAAGAGCCGTGTCGTCCGCTGCGGACGCTGGAGTGCGCGCTGCGGCTGGCGAAGGATCCGTACGCCGAGTACGCGGCGCCGGGGAACACGGCCGGCCGCGTGTGGCACGGCGACCGGCTGGCCGCGGCGTGTGTGGTCACCCGCGGCACGATGGTGACGGACGAGAGCTTGATCTCCTCGACCCGCTGGTACCTGGTCAGGACCCGCGAGGGGGCGGAGGGCTGGCTGCCGGGGGTCCGTACCCGCAACACGGTTGAGGTGCGCACGTGTTCGGCGGACGAGGTACGTAACTCGCCCTGATCGCAGCCCCCTTGGGACACCTACTGGAGTGTGATGAGCGTCACTCGACCTCGTGTCATACAGAGCGGCCCGTGTCTTCGTGTGCCCTGCGTAAGACAGGCACGACCAAGCCAAGCACGACAACACGGGGAGATCTCATGCGACTTCGTACTGCCCTCGGTGCGGCTCTCGCCGCCACGGCCCTGACCGCGGGTCTGGCCGGCCCGGCCGCCGCCTCGGCCGGTGACACCTCGGACGGCGCGTCCTCCCGGGCGAGCTTCACGGTGTGGGCGACCGACGTCAATGTCCGCGACAACCCGGGCAACCCGGGTGCGTGCGACGCGTTCCCGTCGCCGGGCAACTGCCCTGTGGTGGCAGGGCAGTTGCAGCCGGGCCAGGCCTTCGAGGCGGTCTGCCAGAAGCAGGGGCAGAACGTCGGCGGCAACCCGTGGTGGGTGTACATCACGCGCGGTGACTCCCGCGGCTTCATCGCGAGTTACTACGTCGACCACCCGGACAACCAGCTGCCCGGCGTCCCGGTCTGCGGCGCCTGAGCGACCGAAAGGCCGCGTAGGCCACCGGAAAACAGGGGGAACGGAAAGGGCCAGGCGCGTCCCAGCGCCTGGCCCTTTCCTGTCGGTGCGGCCAAGTTCAGGAGTCCTCCTCCTCGGACTTGGCCAGGACCGTGGTGACCCCGCGGCTGTGCAGCTCGTCGAGGACGCGCGGGTCGGCCGCGTCGTCCGTGACCAGGGTCCAGCCCGCGGGCAGGGTGGCCCAGGCGTGGAAGGGGCGGCGGCCCACTTTCGCGGCGTGGGCGAGGACGTAGACGTGGTCGGCGCGGCGCGCCATGAGCTCCTTCAGGCGCGTCTGGCGCAGATCGGCCTCGCAGATCCCGTGCTCCGGGGAGACGCCGTCCGTGCCGAGGAAGACCCGGTCGAAGGTGAGCCGTTCGAGGGCAGCCTCGGTCAGCGGGCCGACGAAGCCCTGGCTGAGCGGGCGGAGGGTGCCGCCGAGGCACTCCACGTGGACGTTCTGGACGTCGGCGAGTTCCTGGAGCGCGGTCAGGCCGGTGGTCGCGACGGTGACGTTCTTGGCCGTACGCAGTTCATGCGCGAGTGCGCCGACGGTCGAGCCGGCGTCGAGGAGGAGCGTCTCGCCGGGCTGGATCTGGGCGGCGGCCCAGCGGGCGATGGCACGTTTGGCCTCGAAGGCCTCGCCCGTGCGCTGCCGCAGTGAGGCCTCGGGGTGCGCGGACAGCGCCATCGCGCCGCCGTACGTACGGGCGAGGCGTCCGTCGGTGGTGAGCTTCGCCAGGTCGCGGCGGATGGTGGAGGCCGTCACGCCGAACAGCTGGGAGAGTTCGTCCACGCTGGTCAGGCCGGTGGTGGTGGCGAGCTGGACGATCCGGTCGCGCCGGGACTTGGATCCGATCGCAGACATCAGTCCTGTGTCCTCCGGGTGTGCGGTGGTGTCCTCCGGGACCCACGAGAGCGGGGTCATCGGGCGGCCGAGGCGGATGACATCTCGGCGGCCTGCCGCAGCGCCTCGACCATGCTACCGGCCTCGGCTCGGCCGGTGCCTGCGATGTCGAACGCGGTGCCGTGGTCGACGGAGGTGCGGATGACGGGCAGTCCCACGGTGAGGTTCACGCCCGTTTCGATGCCGAGGACCTTCACCGGGCCGTGGCCCTGGTCGTGGTACATGGCGACGATGAGGTCGTAGTCGCCGCGCCCTGCGAGGAAGAAGGCGGTGTCGGCGGGGATCGGGCCGCGGGCGTCGATGCCGTCGTTGTGTACGGCCTCCAGGGCGGGAACGATCTTCGCCTCCTCTTCGCCGTAGCCGAACAGGCCGTTCTCGCCCGCGTGCGGGTTGATGCCGCAGACGCCGATCACGGGGGCGTCGACGCCCGCGCGGACCATGGCTTCGTGGCCGCGGCGCACGGTGCGTTCGACGAGGCCGGGTTCGATGCGGTTGACGGCGTCGATCAGGCCGAGGTGCGTGGTGACGTGGATGACCTTCACCTTGGGTGTGGACAGCATCATCGACACCTCGTCCACGCCGGTGAGATGGGCGAGGAGTTCGGTGTGGCCGGGGTAGAGGTGCCCGGCGGCGTGCAGGGCCTCCTTGTTGAGGGGGGCGGTGCAGATGGCGTGGACTTCGCCGCTCAGGGCGAGCTGGGCGGCGACGCGGATGTAGTGGTACGCGGCGTCGCCCGCCGCGGCGGAGTGGGTGCCCCAGGGCAGGTCGGCCGGGAGCAGTCCGAGGTCGACGACGTTGATACGGCGGGACGTGAACTCGGCGTCGGCGGGGCCGTCGACGGCAACGATGTCAGCACTGATGCCGAGGATGTCCGCCGCCTGGCGCAGGCGCTGGGCGTCACCGATGACGACGGGGCGGCAGCAGCGCAGGGTGTCGGGGTGCAGCAGCGCCGGGACGATGACTTCCGGCCCGACGCCGGCACCGTCGCCCATGGTCACCGCGATGATCGGCAGCGGGGGCCCGGCGGTGCCGGACCGCTCGGCGGACGCGGCGGTGGGGGCTGCGTTCACGTGGGGTCTCCTTGCGGAACGAACGACGGGGTCAATGCGGCGGCGTGGTCGGGGCGCAGCGCGCGGGCGATGCGCAGCAGGGAGTCGGGCTCGCCGAAGCTGCCGGGGCGGGTGACGACGGACCGGCCGTCGGCGGTGCGGGCGTGCACGGCGCCGTGGTGGATCTGCCCGACGGGCAGCAGCTCACGGACGCCCAGCGCGTCCAGCACGCGGCGCGCGGTCTCGCCGCCCGTGAGGACGAGGTCGCTGTCGCGGGCGGCTTCGGCGACCGTACGGGCGAGGCCGGCCGCGAGGGTGCGGGCCGATCCGGGCTCGACGGCGCCGCCGCCGTCGATGCTGACGACGGTGATGCCGTCGGGCGTGGTGGCGAGCGGGTGCGGGCCGCGGTGGTCGGTGAGCAGGTGCGCCGGTACGGGCACGTGGTGCGCGCCGGAGTCCAGAAGTTGCGCGATCTGCGCAACGGCGCTGGGTGCGGCCGTTCCGACCACGACGAGCAGCGGTCTGTACGGCGTGAGCTCCGGGGTTTCGCGGAGGCCGCTCCCGTCCGCTGCCGCCAGTCTCCGGCCGAGCGCGGCGGCCAGCCCGCCCGTCCCCAACAGCCTTACGCTAGGGTCGAGTTGGAGCGCCGCCTGGGCTATCGCGTCGAGGTCGGCGTTTGTTTCCGCGTCGCACACCGGGTGGTGGCCCTTCGCGATGAGGGTGCGCAGCCAGCCGGACAGCGCCAGTACGGGCGAGCGCACCACCGACAGCGGCACCACCCGCGTCGGCAGGTCGCCCAGCGCCGCCCGCACCGATTCGGGCGCCGGGCCCCGCTCCGCGCGCCAGGCGTCGGTTGCGTGCAGCGCGGTGCCGTGTACATGGACGACTCCGTCGCGCACGGTACGGCCCGCCACCGGCAGGGCGGGAGCGATCACCACGCCCGTGGCGCCCCCGGCGTAACTGGCCGCCTCCGAGGCGAGGTTGCCCCGCAGCAGCGAGTCGACCTTTTTGAAGACCAGGCCGCCGTCGGCGTACGGCATGACAGCACCCACGGCGCGAGCGGCCTCGTCCGCGGTGAGCTGCCGGGTGTCGAGGTCGAGTACCAGCGCCTCGCCGTCGGGTGCCGGTGCGGTGGGCGGGCCCAGCAGGATCCGGCCGGGCAGGCCCAGTGCGGCGGCGGTCTCGGCGGCGCCGGACAGGTCGTCCGCGAGCGCCAGCACGCGGGATGGGCGGCCGGCGGGTGTGATGCGGGACACGGGTACCTCCTCGGGCCTGTGGGTGATCGGCCCCGGACGCCGATGATGGCACGACTGCGCGAAGCACGCGAGACTCCTTGCGCGATTCGCGCAACCGTGCCACCTTTTTTTCGGCGCGACACCGCTTCGCCGCCCTGTGCCGGGCGGCATCGGCAAGAGCCGGTCGCCCCCAGAACCGAGAAGGTCGACATGACCCCCACTCCGCCGCATCGTGTCCCCCCGCCGAGTCAGCCCCGCCGCCGCACCGTGCTGCGCTGGGGCGCCCTCGGCGGTGCGAGTGTCGCCCTCGGTCCGCTGTCCGCCTGCGCCGGACCCACCGGTGCGCCCGGGCCCGGCACCCTCACCCTCGGTCTGAACCGCTCCCTGGTGAGTCTCGACAACAAGCTGAACCAGTTCGAGGCGTCGGTGACCGTGCAGCGCGCCGTACGGCAGGCGCTCACCCGCATCGGCCCGGACCTGGAGCCCCAACTCGTCCTGGCCGACCGGTTCGAGATGACCGGGCCCACCGCGTGGACGGTGCGGCTGCGCGAGGGCGTGTGCTACGCGGACGGCAGCCCGGTCACCGTCGAGGACGTGTCCACGGCGCTGACCGGTACGACCGAGGAGGCCCGCGGCGTGGTACCGCTCGCCCGTTTCGGCGAATCGGGCTCCGCACAGCAGATCGTCGAGCGCCCCGCCGAGCCGTATACCCGTGAACTCCTCGCCGCCGTGCCCCGTGTGGGTACGTGGGACGAGGACAGCGACGGCCGGACCGAGCCCGTCGCGGAGGAGGCGGCGTCGTGACCGAACTCCCCACCACCACAAGGCCGGTACTCCTCTCCGTAGAGGACCTCGTCGTCGAGTACGCCACTTCAAGCGGCCCCTTCCGAGCCGTCGACCACGTCAACTTCTCCGCCGCCCCGGAAGGAACTCCCACGTGACCACCGGCATCACCGTGCCGAACATCCCCGTACCGCTCTCCCGGCTGGTACTCGGCACCATGACCTTCGGCGACACCGTCGACGCCTCCTCGGCGGCCGACATGCTCGATGCCGCGCTCGACGCGGGCATCACCGGCGTGGACACGGCCAACGGCTACGCGGGCGGCGAGAGCGAACGCATCCTCGCCGGACTGCTCCCGGGCCGCCGCGACCGCATCGTCCTGGCGACCAAGGCCGGTATCCCCCACCCCGACCAGGGCGACCACGCCCCGCTCTCCGCGGCCGGTCTGCGCGCCGCGCTGGAGGGCAGCCTCAAGCGCCTGGGCACCGACTCGGTCGACCTCTTCTACCTCCACCAGCCGGACCGCGCGACACCACTGGCCGAAACCCTCACCGCCGTCGCCGAGTTCGTGGCCGAGGGAAAGGTCCGCGCCCTCGGGGTCTCCAACTACGCGGCCTGGCAGATTTCCCAACTCATCAGCACCGCCGATGAGTTGGGAGCACCACGGCCGGTCATCGCCCAGCAGATGCACAACCTCCTCGCCCGCCGCATTGAGGAGGAGTACGTCGAGTACGCCGCGGTCACCGGCCTGCGCACCATGGTCTACAACCCGCTCGGCGGCGGCCTCCTCACCGGCCGCCACCGCTTCGAACGTCCCCCGGAATCGGGCAGGTTCGGCGACTCCAAGGTCGCTGAGATGTACCGCCGACGCTATTGGGACGAGCGCCTCTTCACCGCGGTGGAGCAGCTCTCCACCGTCGCGGAGTCCGCCGGCATTCCCCTCACGGACCTGGCCCTCCGCTGGCTTCTGGACCGCGACTCGACCGACGCCCTGCTCCTGGGCGGCTCCAGCACCGCCCATCTACTGGCCAACATCGCGGCCGCCGCCAACGGCCCCCTGCCCCCCGACGTCACAGCGGCCTGCGACGAGATCGGCAAGGCGCTACGCGGCCCCATGCCCGCATACAACCGCTGACAACCCGCACTCGGCGACGACCCCAACCGAGTCCGCCCACCCCCGGAGGCCACCCCCATGACCCCCACCACCTTCGCGACAGCGATACGCGCACGCGACCCGCTGGTCGGCTACTGGTCCGTCCTGGACTCCCCCGTCTCGACGGAACGAATAGCCCGCCTCGGCTACGACTATGTGGCCCTGGACGCCCAGCACGGCCTGATCGACTACGCGGGCGTACTCGCCTCGCTCACCGCCATAGACACCAAGGGCTCAACCGCCATAGGGCTGGTACGAGTTGAGGCCAACGACCCCATGCCCATCGGTAAGGCACTCGACGCAGGCGCGGCCGGCGTCATCGTCCCGCTCATCGACACCGCAGAGGACGCCGCCGCCGCGGTGGCGGCCGTACGCTACCCGCCGCTCGGCAAGCGCTCGTACGGCCCGATGCGCTCGGCCCTGCGCATCGGCCCCGACCCTGCCGACGCGCACGCCCAGACCGTGGTGCTGGCGATGATCGAAACCGCCGAGGGCCTCAAGAACGTAGAAGAGATCTGCGGCACCGACGGCGTCGACGGTGTCTACATCGGCCCCTCCGACCTGCGTATCGCGCTGGGCGGCGCCAGCTCCACCGACCCAAGGGTCGCGGACGAGTTCGAGGCGGCACTCGCCACCGTGCGCGAGGCCGCGGCCGCCGCCGGGATCGCCGCCGGTATCCACAACGCGGACGGCGCGACGGCCGCAAAGCGGCTCACCGAGGGCTTCACGTACGTCACAGTCGCGAGCGACCTGGTCCACCTGGAGCAGGTCGCCTACCGCCACCTCACCGCCGTACGCGCGACAGAGCAGGTCCAGTGATGCCGGGCCCGGCCGTCGCCGATGGCGTCGTACGCCCGCACCTCACCGAGACGGGCCGCTTCGAGTCATGGCTGTCCGCACCGGCGGTGCAGAACCATGCCGCCAATCTCACCGTGTTACCCGACGGTGAGCTGGGCTGTGTCTGGTTCGGAGGCACGCAGGAAGGCGTGGCGGACATCTCGGTGTGGTTCTCGCGGCTGCCCGCGGGCGGGGACACCTGGTCCCGGCCGGAGCGGCTCTCCCACGACGACACCCGGTCCGAGCAGAACCCGCTGCTGTTCACCGACCCGTCCGGCGACTGGTGGCTGCTGCACACCGCACAGCGGGCCGGGCGCCAGGACACCGCCGAGGTACGGCTGCGCGTCAGCCAGGACGAGGGAAAGACGTGGGGCCCTTCCCGCGTGCTGTTCGACGGCGGGGTCTTCATACGCCAGCCGGTGACCGTCCTCCCCTCTGGCCGCCGCCTTTTGCCCGTGTTCCGCTGCGTGGCCGCGCCGGGCGAGCGGTGGTCGGGCGACCGGGACTCCAGCTCGGTGATGGTCAGCGACGACGAGGGCGTGAGCTGGCGCGAGGTCGCGGTGCCGGGCTCGACCGGCCTCGTGCACATGAACGTCCGTCCGCTGCCGGACGGTTCGCTCCTTGCCCTGTTCCGCAGCCGCCGGGCCGACGCCGTGTACCGGAGCGTGTCGTACGACTACGGGGAGAGCTGGGCAGAGCCGCACCCACTGGACCTGCCGAACAACAACTCCTCGATCCAGTACGTCCCGTTGGCCGACGGCCGTCTCGCGCTGGTCCACAACCACAGCAGCGCGGCGGACGCCGTCGCCCGCCGTGTCTCGCTGTACGACGAGATCGACGACGACGGGCTGAGCGGGGACCACCGGCGGAACGGAGACGCGCCCGCCCCAGCTCCGACGACCGGAGCCGCCTTCTGGGGCGCCCCGCGCGCGCCGCTCACCCTCTCCGTCTCCTCGGACGGCGGTCTGACCTGGCCGGTGCGCCGCGACCTGGAGACCGGTGACGGCCACTGCCTCACCGACAACTCCCGCGACGGCCACAACCGCGAGCTGTCCTACCCGTCCGTCGTCCAGACCCCGGATGGCGCCCTGCACATCGCCTTCACTCACCATCGCCGGACGATCAAGTACCTCCGTCTGAGGCCCACTTGGGCGGACCGGGAGATCGCATGACCACCACATCCGTGAACAACACACCACTCGAGACGCCGACCTCCATGACCACGACCCTCATCACCACGCCCACCTTCTCCCGCTACTCCCCCGAGCCCTGGCAGATCCTGGAGCGGGCCGACGCGGGCCCCCTGCGCCCGTACGAGGACGAGGCACTGCCCGCCCACGAACTCCTCAAGCGGATCCCCGACATCGACGCCCTGATCGTCGGCATGGACCAGGTCACCGCCGAAGTCATCGACGCGGCGGACCGTCTCAAGGTCATCGCCAAGCACGGTGTCGGCGTGGACACCATCGACCTCGAGGCCGCACAGGCCCGCGGCATCCCCGTGGTGTGCGCGCCCGGCAGCAACTCCCGGGCGGTCGCCGAGTTCACCCTCGGTCTGATCCTGGACGCCACGCGCCGTATCACCGAGGCCAACCGGCGGCTGGTGGACGGGGAGTGGCCCAAGCTGTTCGGGCCCGAACTCGCGGGCAGGACCCTGGCCGTGATCGGCTTCGGGCGGATCGGACAGCTCGTGACCGGGTACGCGCGCGCCTTCGGCATGACGGTGCTCGCGTACGACCCCTATGTCGACTCTCAGCACATGTGCGCACTCGGCGCCCGTTCGGCCCCGCTGGACGACTGCCTGGCCCGCGCCGATGTCGTCAGCCTGCATCTGCCCGCCACCCCGGGCGCGGCCCCGTTACTGGACCATGCGCGGCTCTCCGCGATGAAGCCGGGCGCGCTGCTGGTGAACACCGCCCGCGGCGGTCTCGTCGACGAGGCAGCGCTCGCGGCACTTCTCGAGGACGGTCACCTGGGCGGCGCCGCGCTCGACGCCTTCGCCTACGAACCGCTGGGCGACAGCCCGTTGCGCAGTGCCCCGAACGTCCTGCTCACCCCGCACATGGCGGCCTGCGGCCAGGACGCCAACCGCATGATGGGCGCCATGATCGCCGAGGAGGTCGTACGCGTCCTCGCGGGCGAACCTCCACAGCACCCCGCCCCCTGACCTCCCTCTTCTCCTCAACGCCGCCCCCCAACTCCCCTCCCCCGCCCCCGAGTCCGGCAACGGAGCCGGACGTCCGAAGGATCCGCCATGGCGAAAACCACCATGCCGACGGCACCCGCGACCCCACCGACCGAGCCCGACCCGTACGCCCTGCGCGCCGAGGACGTCCGCGAGGCGCCCGGTACCTTCAGCGGGCGGCTGCGCCATCTCGGCCCCGGTTTCGTTCTGTCGGCCGCCGTGGTCGGCTCGGGCGAGCTCATCGTGACCACCTCGCTCGGCGCCGAGGCCGGGTTCGTACTGCTGTGGCTGGTCGTCATCAGCACCGCGGTGAAGGTGTGGGTGCAGATGGAGCTGGCCCGCTGGACGATCCTCAACGGCCGTACGGCGCTTGACGGTTACCGCGAGGTCGGACCCCGTATCGGCCGGGTGAGCTGGATCAACTGGCTGTGGATCGGCATGGACTTCGCCAAGATGTTCCAGCGGGGCGGCATCATCGGCGGTACGGCGGCGGCCTGTTCGGTGATGTGGCCGGTCACCGGGGAGGCGTTGAGTTTCCGTTCGCTGGCCGTGTGGACGGTGGTGGTCACCGCGCTGGCCGTGATCCTGCTGCGTACGGGCCGCTACAGCGTGGTGGAGCGGGTGTGCTTCGCCTCCGTCGTCGTCTTCACCCTCGCCACGGTGGCGCTGGCGCTCGGCTTGCCGATGACCGAATTCGGTTATGGGGCAGGCGATTTGGGCGGGGGCTTCAGCTTCCTCATTCCCGCGGGCACGGCCGGGGTGGCGCTGGCCATGTTCGGGATCACCGGGGTCGGCGCCGACGAGATGACGACGTACACCTACTGGTGCATCGAGAAGGGCTACGCCCGCTGGACGGGCCCGGACGACGGGAGCGAGGAACGGGCGCGGCGGGCCGAGGGGTGGCTGAAGGTGATGCGCCTGGACGTCGCCGCCGGCTGGCTGGTCTGCACCCTGTGCACGCTGTCCTTCTACGTCATCGGCGCGGCCGTGCTGCATCCGCAGGGCCTGGTCCCCGAGGGCAACGCGATGATCACCACGCTGTCGCGGATCTACACCGACACGATGGGTCCCTGGGCCGAGTACCTGTTCCTGATCGGCGCGTTCGCCGTCCTCTTCTCGACGCTGGTGGGGTCGACCGCCAGCGTGCCGCGGCTGTGGACCAACACGCTCGGGCTGCTCGGTGTCATCGACTGGCACGACGTGCGCGTACGGCGGCGCACGATCCAGATCCTGACGTGCTGCCTGCCGCCGGTCTGGGCGTCGTTCTTCCTCTGGGTGCAGTCGCCGGTCCTGATGGTGCAGATCGGTGGCATCGGCGGCGGTGTCTTCCTGCTCGCCGTGGTGATCGCGATCTGGCGGCTGCGGTCGACCGGCGTCGACAAGCGCTTCCGCGCCAACCCGTGGCTGACGGCGGCGCTGGCCGTCAGCAGCGCGGCGATCGTGTTCCTCGGCGTCTACGGCGTACTGGACGTCTTCGGCATCAGCCTCGCGGGGTCCTGAGTCGGGCGGGTGCGGGTGGGGTACCCGGGGGCTGCGAGACGGTGCCGGTCCGCGGGAGCCGCGGGCCGGGGGAAGGAGCCGGACGTGGTTGAGAAGGACCGGCTGCGGACCTACCGCGGCAAGCGCCACTTCGACCGGACCAAGGAGCCGCGGGGAACCGAGGACGCTCAGGGTGCCGAGGAACCTCGTGACCAGGAGGAGTCCCCGGACGACGGGCGGCATTTCGTGGTGCAGATCCATGACGCGAGCACCATGCACTTCGACTTCCGGCTGCAGGTGGACGACGTACTGAAGTCCTGGTCCGTGCCGAAGGGCCCATCGGCCGATCCGCAGGACAAGCGGCTCGCGATGCCCACGGAGGATCACCCGCTGGAGTACGAGGAGTTCGAGGGCGTGATCGCCGAGGGCGAGTACGGCGGTGGAACGGTCATCGTCTGGGACCGCGGTACGTACCGGCCCATGAGCCATGACCGGCGGGGACGGCCCGTGCCCTTCGACGAGGCGCTGGAGCACGGCCATGCCAGGTTCTGGCTCGACGGCTCGAAGCTGCACGGCGGCTACGCGCTCACCCGTTTCCGCGGCGGCGACCGCGAGGCGTGGCTGCTGGTGAAGACGGACGATGAGCGGGCCCGGCCCGGTGACCCTGGGACGCCCGATCCGCGCCGGGCCCGCTCGGTGCGCAGCGGGCGCACCCTGCGGCAGGTCGCGCGGGAGGAGTGAGCGGCGATGACCGACACCGACACCACCGGCCTCCTGGGCACGCTGTCCGCCGACGAGCGTCGGCGGCTGCGCGCGGCACGCCCCGGCGTGGAACTGGCCGACCGGCCGATGCTCGCCACGCTGAGCGACCGACGGGACTTCCCCGGCGGCTGGATCTTCGAGCGGAAGCTGGACGGCGTACGGGTGCTGGCGGTCCGCGAGGGCGGGCGGGTGCTGCTGCTGTCCCGTACGGGCAGGCGGCTCAATGACACGTACCCGGAGATCGTGGAGGCGCTCGACGAGCAGTCGTGCACGGACTTCACGGTGGACGGCGAGATCGTCGCGTTCGCGCACGGCCGGACCGACTTCGCCCGGCTACAGCGGCGGATGGGGCTCACCCGGCGGCGGGAGATCGAGGCGACCGGTGTGGACGTGACGTACTACCTCTTCGATCTGCTGCGGCTGGAAGGTACCGACACCACCCAACTCCCGTTGCGCACCCGCAAGTCGCTGCTGCGTCGCGCCCTGACGTTCCGCAGCCCGCTGCGGATGAGCACGCATCGCAACGCGGGCGGCCCCGAGTTGCTGGCCGAGGCCTGCGCCCACGGCTGGGAGGGGCTGATCGCGAAACGTGCCGACAGCCGCTACCAGCCGCGCCGTTCGCCGGACTGGCTCAAGCTGAAGTGCTCCCAGGGGCAGGAGTTCGTGGTCGCCGGTTTCACCGAACCGGCCGGCAGCCGCGTCGGGTTCGGTGCGCTGCTGCTCGGCTACTACGACGGAGACAGGCTGCGCTACGCGGGCAAGGTGGGCACGGGCTTCGACCATCGCACCCTGGTCGCACTACGGGAGCGCCTGGACGAACTCCACACCTCCGCCTCGCCGTTCGCCGACCGGGTACGGGAGCCGCGTACCCACTGGGCGGAACCGGAGCTGGTCGCGCAGGTCGAGTTCACCGAGTGGACGCGGGACGGCATGCTGCGGCATCCGCGGTTCCTCGGGCTGCGGGGCGACAAGGCGGCGCGTGACGTCGTCCGCGAGCGGCCCGCGGCCCAACTCCGCTGAGATTTAAGCGACTTATGCCACGACGCGGATCGTGCTCAGCTCCGGGTCCGAGGCGTCCGGGAGGTTCATGCCTCCCCGCAGGCCCGTCCGCAGGTAGCGCAGTACGGGCTCGGTGAGCCGTTCGCCCGGCAGGACGGCCGGGATGCCGGGCGGATACGGCGTGATCATCTCGGCCGCGACACGACCGGCCGCCCGCTCCAGCGGAACGGCCTCCGTGGGGCGGAAGTACGCGTCGCGGGGCCGGCAGGCCTGTTCGAGCCGCATGTCCTCGCCGCTCGGTACGTCGATGTCCGGCAGCCCGGCCGCCAGTTCCCCGGCGTGCTCGGCGAGATCGCGCAGGGCGTCGGTCAGCGGCCGGGTGGTGTCGGCCGAGTCGGCGTGGGTGAGCTGGGCGTTGATGCGCCGGTGGTCCGCGAGGTGTACGTCGATGTGGTGCTCGGTGCGCAGCCAGTCGGCCACGCGGTAGCCGCTCGTTCCGAGACCGCTGACGTCGATGACCGTGGGCAGCGGATCGAAGTCGACGGAGAGGCCGGGGCCCACGAGGTCGTCGTGGCCGAGGACGTTCAGGCCGGGGATCTCGTCGATGGTGCGGCGGACGTCCGCGGCGAGCCGCAGTGCGTCGTCCAGGAGGCGCTTGCCGTGGAGAACCATCTGGCGGCGCCAGGCGTCGAGTCCCGCGTGGATGAGGACCGAGGGGCTGGTGGTGCCGAAGAGGTCGGCGCGCGACTGCAGGGTGTTCGTCTCGATCAGGGAGCCCTGGAGGTGGTAGACGGAGCCCTGTTCCAGTCCGCTGCCCATCTTGTGGATGCTCGTGACGCAGACGTCCGCGCCGGCGTCCATCGCCCAGGACGGCAGGTCGGGGTGGAAGGGCAGATGGGCGCCCCATGCCTCGTCGACGACGAGGGGCAGGTCGCGCGCGTGAAGAACGTCCGCGATGTTCCGCAGGGCGGCACAACTCCCGTACGGGGTGGGGCTGGTGACGAGGGCGCCGCGCGCGTCCGGGTGGCGGTCGAGGGCCTCCTCGAATTCCTCCGGGCCGGGTGGGTGCGCGAAGCGTTGCTTGTCGTCCCATCGGGGATCGGCCCAGACCGGTTCGACGCCGGAGAGGATCAGTCCGGAGATCACCGACTTGTGGGCGTCGCGTCCCACGATGAGCTTCTCGCCCGGGCCCGCCACGGCGAGCATCGTCGCCTTCACGGACAGGGAGCTGCCGCAGGTGGTGAAGTACGTGTGCTCGGCGTGCACCGCGTCCGCCATGAGCCGCTCCGCACGCAGCAGCACATCACCTCTCGTACGCCGGTCGTCGAGGCCCCCGGATGCCAGCAGGTCGGAGGCATAGACGGCGTCGCCGAGGATGGCCCTGGCCTGCGGGTCGGCACCTCGGGCCTGCTTGTGGCCGGGCGGGCTGAAGGCGAGTTCGCCGCTCTCGTGATGGTGCCGCAGGGCCTCGAGTACGGGGGCTTGCGTGTGGTCCACGGTCGCGGTCTCCCTCGGGCGGGGACGTACGTACGGGGATGGGGCGGCGTGCCGCTCAGTCGGAGCCGTCCACTTCGGTGGCTTCGCGGTTCGCCCGCGTACTCGGGGTGATGGGGTCGCCCGGTCCGCGGTCCCGTCCCTCGCTGGTGTCCGTGTCGTCCTCGAGCCCCTGCTCCTTGACCTCCTCCAGGGCCTCTTCGGTCGCGGTGCGGGTCTCCTTCTGGCGCCCGGCGGGGCGCCGCATGATCTTGCGCATACGCGGCGAGTACCCGCTGGGGCGGTGGGCAGTCCGGTCGGCCGCCCGGGATGGCGTGGGCAGGTCAGCCACCCGTCCTGGCACCGGCGAGCCGACACGACGGACTGTCCCGAAAAAACGCCTCCGGCGACCGCACGGGCTGAGCCCGATACGGCCGCCGGAGGCTCATCGCGTCGGCGAGCCGGGCCTACCGGCCGGTCCTTTTCGCGCGGTCGGCGGGCTTCTGCGCGGCCTGCGCGGCTTCCTGCGCCTGGCCCGTCATCTGCTCGGCGCGGCCCTCGGCCTCCTGGGTCCGGTCGCCGGTGGCCTTGCCGGTGGCTTCCTTCATCTTGCCCTTCATCTGCTTGGCCTTGCCCTTTGCCTTCGCCATGATGATCCGTCCTTTGCGGGGAGTTGGACTGGCGTATCCACCCTGCGCCCGGGTCATCAACTTCGCAATTCGTGAGCGTTTCGCCACGGTGAGTGAGCACATGCACTCCCGGGTCGCCCGCACTGGCACACGGCTGGACAAGTGGCGACGATGGAGGAACACGTCAGCGCTCCGACCCCGGAGGGGACGATGACCTCACATACCCGTTCGGGAGCTGTCGAGCCGGCCGGTGGCCCTCAGGAGGCGACCGTGCCTGACGAAACGGCTCGGATCGTCGCGTTGCAGGAAGAGGTCGGCCAGTTGAAGGAGGCCGTGACCTCGCATGCCGTCGTGGATCAGGCGATCGGCATGATGGTCGCGCTGGGGCGGGTGACCCCCGCCGAGGGCTGGGCCGTTCTGCGGGAGGTTTCCCAGCACACGAACATCAGGCTGCGGAATGTGGCGGAGCTGATCATCATCTGGGGGCAGAAAGGCGAACTGCCACCGGATATTCGCGCCACGCTGGAGGATGCGCTCGACCGCTACGGCCCGACGCAGATTCCGGGAGAACCATCCCTTGAACCTGAACCGCCCTCTTGAACCACCCTTTGGAGAATCACCCCGCTCATCACGTCCGGAATCACCTCCAGAAATCGGCACGCCGACCCATCGATATTCTTCAACATTCCCCAACAACAGGGCAGAGCGGCCGCTTTGTTCGGACGGACCCGAAGCGTTTCGGATCCGTCCTCGTGGTTAGTTCGGACATTGGCGGCACGCTGACCAACCGCTCCCGGGAGGGTTCGGCAGTGAGCTCGCCACTCGGTCGCCCGGGCCGGGGACACCGGCACCGGGCGACCGAGTTCGTCTGCTCCGGGACACACGATCAGGCGACCTTCTCGGCGAGGGCCTTCTCCCTCAGTTCGGCGCAGCAGGCGCTGAGCAGCCGGGATACGTGCATCTGCGAGATGCCGAGTTGATGCGCGATCCGGCTTTGTGTCATCCCTCCGAAGAAGCGCAGGTAGAGGATGGTGCGTTCGCGTTCGGGGAGTTCCTGCAGACAGGGCTTCACGGCCTCGCGGTCGACGACCAGGTCGAACCCGGAGTCGGGTTCGCCGAGGACGTCTCCCAGTGCGTAACCGTCGTCGCTGCCCGGCAGTTCGGCGTCCAGCGAGAGGGCGGTGAAGCTGTCGAGAGCTTCGAGACCGATTCGTACGTCGTCCTCGCTCATCCGCGCGTACTCGGCGATCTCGCTGACGGTGGGCCGACGGCCGGACGATGTCTGTGACAGGTCCTTCGCGGCCGTACGGACCCGATTGCGCAGGTCCTGGACCCGGCGCGGTACGTGAAGGACCCACATATGGTCCCGGAAGTGGCGCTTGATCTCGCCGGTGATCGTCGGGATCGCGTAACTCTCGAAGGCGCAGCCACGATCCGGGTCGTAACGGGCGACCGCCTTGACGAGGCCGAGTGCCGCGACCTGGCAGAGGTCCTCAACCGACTCGCCACGCCCCCGGTACTGGGCGGCGATGCGGTCGGCCATGGGAAGCCAGGCGCGGACGATCTCGTCGCGCAGGGCGTCGCGTTCGGGCCCCTCTGGCAGGGCGGCGAGCCTTTCGAAGGCCTCGGCCGTGTCGGGGGCGTCGTCGTGCGGGTGTTGCTTCGATCTGACGGTGACTCGCATGGTGCGTCGCATCTCCCTCAGAAGGTGCCGAGACAGTCACCATGGGAGAAGGCACACACGGACCGTTCGGAACACACCCGCGATCTGGCGGACCAGCCCCCACGGACGTGCCTCCTGTCCGAAGCACTTATGAGGCATTTGCCCGCTATTCACTCACTCAAACGCAATCGTTCAAACTCGGCCGGTGGAACTCGTTTGATCTACGAGTACGGGACTGGCGTGACGCCGAGCCATCGATCGGCTCCGAAATGTGACGAGCCCAGCGGAATACCCGGAATTAACGGCCGGGCCATGCCGAACGGGAGCCACAAGCCGCTGTTTCGCTCAGCCGCGCCGGGTACTCGCAAGTGATGGACATCGTCACGACACGACTTGCCCTCGATTCCGCGGTGGCAGGCGGCGTGGTGCCGTTCCTGGTCGGGCTCATCGTCGTCGGCGGCCTGATCTGGGCCGTGGTACGCGGCCGGCGGATCCGCGCCCGCGAGCCCGCACCGCCACGCCCGGAGGATCAGCCGAGGCTGCCCGACTCCGGCCCGGTGCACGAGGTCCGCGAGCGGCGCGAGCCCGCCGAGGTACCCCGCGGCCGCGACCGGACAACTCCGCACCGACTACGGGGACACGGCACCCGCCGTGCCGCGGACCAGGAGCCGCCGAAATGGGACGAGAACTCCAGCGGAGGCTTCGGCAGCGGCGGCCCGGGCCGGACCTGATCCCGCAGGCGAGCCGCGCCCGGAAGGAACGGGAAGGAACACACCCATGAGCCACACCGACCGCGACACCCTCCCCCTGCCCGACTACGACCACCTGCCACTGGGCGGCCTACGGACCCGCATCCGCTCACTGTCCACGGACGAGGTCGAGCAGATACTGGCCTACGAACGCGCACACGCGCACCGCACGCCGGTGATAGAGATGATCAAGGCCCGCCTGTCCGAACTCGCCTCCGGCGCGGAACCCACAGGCGGCGACCCCACAGCCGTACGCCCCGAACAGTCCCCGCACCGCGCAGGCCGGACGGTCTCCCCCGCCACCGCCGCGGAGGCGATTCACCCACCCCCGCACGGGACTCCGGACCAGCGCGGCAGGCCGAAGGGCAACCAGACCTGAGGCTCAGCCCGCCCGGCGCCGAGACACCATACCGTACAAGCATTCGAATACTGGCGTAACCTGGACCCATGTCCACCCACCTCCAGGGCTCGCTCTTCGACCAGGCCGACGACATTCGCCTCGGGTCGCTGGACGGGCTGCGCAGGACCCGGCTCGGGGACGGGGCCTGGATCGATCTGCTGCCGGGGTGGCTGAGTGGGGCCGGTGAGCTGTTCGCGACGCTCGCCGCCGAGGTGCCATGGCGGGCCGAGCGGCGGCAGATGTACGAGCAGACGGTCGACGTTCCGCGGCTGCTCGCCTACTACGGTGCCGACGACCCACTCCCGCATCCCGTTCTGGACGAGGCGCGGGATGCCCTTTCCTCGTACTACGACGGGGAGTCGGGGGAGCCGTTCGTCACCGCCGGGCTCTGCTACTACCGGGACGGCAGGGACAGCGTGGCCTGGCACGGGGACCGGACCGGGCGGGGTGCGCGGGAGGACACGATGGTCGCCATTCTGTCCGTGGGCGCGCCGCGCGATCTGCTGCTGCGGCCCCGGCACGGCGGCAGCACCGTACGGCGTGCGCTCGGGCACGGGGACCTGCTCGTGATGGGCGGCTCTTGCCAGCGGACCTGGGAACATGCGGTTCCCAAGAGCACGCGGGCGGCCGGACCCCGGATCAGCATCCAGTTCCGGCCGCACGGCGTGCAATGACGGGACGCTCAGGCCCGGGCCCTCACATCCATGACCTCAGCGGAGGTCGCTTTCCTTGAGGTAGTCCGAGCCGATGAGCACCTTCTTGTAGTTGCTCTTGTCGACGCTCACGGGTTCCAGCAGGTAGGCGGGCACGACCTTCTCGCCGTTGTCGTACGTGGCGTCGTCGTTGATCGCCGGCCGCTTGCCGTTGACCACCGCGTTGACCATGTACGAGGTGATCAGCGCGAGTTCGCGGGTGTCCTTGTAGACGGTCTGCGTCTGTTCACCGGCGATGATCGACTTGATGGAGGGGATCTCGGCGTCCTGCCCCGTGATGAGGGGCAGATCCTTGCCTCCGTCGCCGTAGCCGTGCGCCTTCAGCGCTTTGACGATCCCGAGGGATATGCCGTCGTACGGAGAGAGGACCGCGTCGACGCGCTCCGTCTCGTAGTGGGAGTCGAGGAGTTCGTTCATGCGCTTCTCGGCCCGGACGCCGTCCCAGCGCAGGGTCGTCATCTTGTTCATCTCGGTCTGCCCGGATCTCACGACGAGTTGGCCGCCGTCGATATAGGGGTCCAGAACCTTCATCGCGCCGTCGTAGAAGTATTTGGTGTTGTTGTCGTCGGGCGAACCGGCGAACAGCTCGATGTTGAAGGGGCCCTTGGCGGTGCCGTTGACCAGGCCCAGCTGCTCGACGAGGAAGTCGGCCTGGAGCTGGCCGACCTGCTCGTTGTCGAAGGTGGCGTAGTAGTCGACGTCGGGGGTGTCCAGGAGCAGGCGGTCGTAGGAGATCACCGGGATTTTCGCCGACTCGGCCTTGCCCAGCACTTCCTTGAACGCGCGTCCGTCGACCGCCGCGATGACCAGGGCGTCCACACCGTCGTCGATCATGGCCTGCACCTGCTCGACCTGGGTCTGCGGGTCGTCCTCGGCGTACTTCAGGGTGGCGCCGAAGCCGAAGCCCTTGACCTGGTCGACCATGTTTTTGCCATCGCCGATCCACCGCGGGGACTTCGTGGTGGGCATCGCTATGCCGACGATTTCGTCTCCTGAACTGCCCACGTCTCCGCTCTCCCCGCAGGCTGCGAGGGACAGGGACAGGGCTACGGACAGGGCCGCGGCTACGGTGATGCGGACGCGCATGGTCTTCTTCCTCACAGAGTGACAAGTCACCGCACCGGACGCGTTCGTACGGCTCGGACGTCCGGCGGGTGCGCCAGGTGAACCGGCGCCCGGGAGCGGTGAGCTTCCGGGGTCGGCTTGCCTCACCAGGACCCCGGTGAGGCGGTGCGACGGCAGACCGTTCGGTATGTGTCTCGGAGCGGTTTTCCGTTGAACCCGCACACGAGCAGGCCGGGGTGACCGGCCCCCACGCGCGCGGACTCGAACGTGGGGCGACGGGAGCGTATACCGACAGAGACGCTCTGTGGTCGACTTTCGTCACATTGGTTGCGTCAGCGCACGACCAACGAGCAAACGTGCAACAGAAAGCGTCCCGATCCGAACGCGAACCAGCCTACAACTCGGCTTACTCTGGGGTCAGTTGGGCAACCAAGTGCTCGGCGAGCGCGCGGACCTGCGGCATCAGCCCGTCCCAGGACTCCACCTCGTCCCCGAGATAGATCGACCGGGCACGGGCCAGTACGGGCCGGTGCCGTTCCGGCAGGCGTTCGAGTGCCCAGTCGGCAGCGGCATCCTTGGACGTGATCGCTCCGGTTTCCAGCGTCGTCCAGATACGGGCGAGCGTCAGCAGGACGTTACGGGTGTCCGACTCCAGCTCGGCGAGCAGCTCCGGCACACCGGCGACGATCGCCCGCCGCAGGTCCTCGTGCGGGACGGGATCGAGAACGTCCGCGGGCGGCGGGCCGAACAGCGGGGCGTTCCCGAGCAGCACCATCGTGATCAGCGGCGCAAGATCGGGCGCGGGCGCCGGAACGGGCACCACCCCGCGCTCGAACTCGTCGCGCAGCCACTCACCGTAGAGGAACTCGCATCGGGGCGGATAGCGCCAGGGGCGGACGTCGTCCCGGGCCACGACGGTGAGTTCGACGGGACGGCGTCCGGTTCCGCTCGGGGCTTGGCGCACGGAGACCTCGAGGAGTCCGTGGACCAAGGCCCGCCGCTCCCGCTCCGTCGTTCCCCGTCGTGCGACGACGAACAGGTCGAGATCGCTGCCCGGCCGCAGTCCGCCGAGTACGGCGGAGCCGTGCAGGTAGACGCCGACGACGTCCGCGCCGAGTACGCGGTGCACCAGGCGCAGGACGTCAGCGGTCTGGGAGTCGGGCAGGGGGTCGGAAGGAGGCGTGCGGTCGTTCACGGTCGGGATCGTAGGGTCAGAGCCCCGCGTCGCAGCACCCCTCCCGACGCATCTCCGGTACGCGGCAGCGACCATAGGAGGTTCTGGATCTCGGCGATCAGCCGGTCGCCGCCGGGCGGCGAGGGTCGCGGAGCGCGTGAGCAACAGCGCCATCCAGCCAAATGGGTTGCCTCTCCAGCGGTCAGACGCGCTTCGCGTGCAGGGTGCGCGCGAGCCGGGGGCCGAGCCAGCGCTTCAGTCTGCGCAGCGCCTGGAGTTGGTTCGCCGCGCGGTCGATCCGGTAGTAGAGCTGCGGAGGGACGTACGGCAGGAGCGGCGAGTGCCGCTGGCCGAGGAGCGCGAACATCCGGTGCGGTGGGAGGTGGATGTATCGCGGCAGGTTCTCGTACCACTGGGCGCTGAGACGGGCCGCGCTCTGTACGGAGAGCAGGGCCGACTTGCGTTCCATCTCGTACGAGGCGAGGGCCGGGGCGAGTTGGGACTCTCCCGGTGCGGCTTCGCGCAGGGCGGCGGCCAGGGCGATGGCGTCCTGGAGGGCGAGCGTGGTGCCCGCGCCGATGGAGTAGTGCGTGGTGTGGGCGGCGTCGCCGAGCAGGACGAGGTTGCCCCGGGACCAGGTGCGGTTGGTGAGGGTGGGGAAGTTGCGCCACCGAGCGCTGCCGCCAGGGTCTGTGCGGCCGGAGTGTGCACGGCCTGGGTATGTGCGGCCGATCAGCCGGTGTCCGTCGAGCAGTTGGGCGAAGAGTTCTTCGAGGAGTGCGAGCGCTTCGGCCTCCCCCGCCCGGTCGAGGCCGAGCCCGGTCCAGGTCTGGGGCGAGCACTCGACGACACAGGTGCTGGCGTCCCGGCTGAAGCCGTACGCATAGCACCAGATCCAGCCGTGCGGTGTCTCCACGAAGGCGAACGTGAACGAGTCGAAGACCTTGGTGGTGCCCAGCCACAGGTACTTGTTCCGGCCGAAGGCGACCTCCGTGCCGAAGTGCCCGGCGTGCCGCTCACGCACCACGCTGCGGACGCCGTCGGCGGCGACCACCACGTCGGCTTCCGGCAGTTCCGCCCCGCCCGCGATCTCGTGCCCGAACTCAAGGCGTACACCGAGGGATTGGGCCCGCTCGGCGAGGAGGTCCAGCAGCCGGCGGCGGCCGATGCCGTAGCCCTCGTCGCCGTGGTGCCTGGTCGTACGGTCGCCGATGTGCGCGACCCCGTCGCTCCAGCGGACCGAGCTGTCGCGGATGGCGCGTGCCGACTCCGGGTCGCCGGCGTGCAGTTCGCCGAGCAGATCTCCCCAGTACGTGACGCCCCAGCCGTACGTGGCGCCGGCCGGGTTCCGTTCGTAGACGGTGATGTCGTGCGACGGGTCCTGCCGCCGCATGAGGATCGAGAAGTACAGGCCGGCCGGACCGCCGCCGACGCAGGCGATCTTCATGGGCACCCCAAGGGTTCGCTGGTTCTCTCCAGGTGATCAATCGACAGCACAGGGTAGGAACGAGGCAGGCGACGCGCCGGGCGCACCACGCCGCGTGGCGTGCCGCCGAACCGGGAAAGGTGAACCGGAAGAAGCGCACGAAGAAGCGCACGAAGACGCGCACTCCGGGACGAGCCGAGGCAGGACGCATGGACACCAGTACGTGGGTTGTGATCCTCCTGGTCGCCGCCCTGCTGGCCGCGGTTCTCGCGGCGGCGGTCGTATTCCTCGTACGTCTGGTCCGGACCCGGCGTGCACTCCGGCGCGCGGGGCTCCCGACGGGCTCGCCCTGGGTCTTCTGGGGCGCCGTCGCCTACGTCGTCCTGCCGACCGATCTCGTGCCCGACCCGGTCTACCTCGACGACATCGGCGTACTGCTCCTGGCCCTGAGGTCTATGCGTGCTTCCGCGGACCCGCAGCGCTGACGGGGCCGCCCATCTGCTTGGCTGGACCCGGCAGTTGGGAGACCTCTAGGTCAGGGTGATCATGCAGGCGGAACTGGCGTCCTGACGGCACGGGCCGGGAACCCGCGGTCGGCGGTGGGACGTTGTCCGGTCAACGTCCCTCGGGGCGCGGACAGCGAATGAGGGTCTGACCTGCTGGACAGGCCCTGAGCATCCCGACAGATGGCGGCACGATGAGCGAGTTGGTTCCCGGAGGCAATCTGGCCTTGCCCGGTGGCGCCCTGACGCTTCAGGTGCCGGGGCCGTTCGACGTGTCCGCGCTGATCACCGATGACGGCGGCAAGGTGCGCTCGGACGGCGACTTCGTGTTCTACAACCAGCCGAGCGCGCCTGGTGTGCGCCTCACCGGCGGGACGCTCGGCGTCGACCCGCCCGCGCTGCGGCCGGGGGCGAGCCGGGTCACCGTGGTCGTCTCTCCCGCCGAGCCCGGCACTCCGCTGGGCCGGCTGCCGGCGCCGAGCCTGCGCGTGACCGGGCCGGGTGGCCGTGTCCTGGCCCAGTTCAATCCCCCGCGGCCCCAGCAGGAGACCGTGCTGCTGCTCGCCGAGATCTACCGCCGGGGTACGGCATGGAAGATCCGCGCACTGGGTCAGGGGTACGCGGACGGACTGGCAGGCATCGCACGGGACTTCGGCGTGGAGGTCAGCGAGGACGCCGACGCGGGCGGGAGCGCGGGCTCACCGGTTCCTGGAGGATCCCCGGGGTCGGGCCCCAGGGGCACAGGTGTCGCGACGGCCTTGAGCGTCGCCCGTGCCGGGCTCGACCGGCTGCGCGGCGCCGGGCGTACAGCGGCGGGACGTACCCCGGGCGGACGCACACCGGCGGGACGCCCGGGCACGGCACCAGCACCGACACCGACGCCGGGACCAGCACCGGCACTCGCACCCGCACCCGCACCCGCACCCGCACCGAGCGCTCGTATCGCACCGTCCGCACCGGCCGGAAGCCCTCGCGCCGCAGACCCCGACGGCTTCCTCGGCCTGGTCAACTCCGCGCGCGCCGCCGCCGGTTCACCGTCCGTCTCCCGCGATGCCCGGCTCGACGCCGCCGCCCGGGCCCACGCCGCCGGTATGGCCGCGCAGGGGCGTCTCGGCTCCGAGGGCGCGAACGGGCTCTCCGTGTACCAGCGCGTCACCGCGGGCGGGTACGCGTATCTCACCGTCGGCGAGCACCTCGTCTCCGGCCCGCGCACCCCGGCCGAGTTCGTGGAGTACTGCCTGTCGAACGAGCAGTCCCGCAGCACGCTCCACAACCCGGCGTTCACCGAGACCGGCGTGGCGTACGTCCCTGACAGCCGCTCCGGCACGCTGTACTGGACGGCGCTGTGGGCCCGGCCCCTCACCCCCGGCGGGCTCGCGCAGACGGCCGCCGACGTCATCGCGCTCACCAACGCCGAGCGTGCCTCGGCCGGACTGCCGCCCCTCGCCCCGGACCCCCTGCTCACCGCGGCGGCACAGGCGCACAGCGCGGACATGGTGGGCCGGGCCTTCTACTCCCACACCTCCCCCGACGGCAGCGAACCCTGGCACCGCGCCGCCGCCGCTGGCAGCACCCGTCGCACCATCGGCGAGAACATCGCCTGCGGCCAGCGCTCCCCCGCCGAGGTCGTACGAGGCTGGATGAACAGCCCCGGCCACCGCGCCAACATCCTGAAGCCGGCCTTCACCCACATAGGCATCGGCTTCGCGGGCGGCGGCTCGGCAGGCACGTACTGGACGCAGCTCTTCGGCGCCTGACCGCATCACAACGACCGCATCCACCGATTTGCATCTACGCAGGTCAGAGGCCTGTTATCGATGATGACAACGGTCACCGATGCAGCCTTTGCCGATCTCCGCAAGGTGCGCTTCACTGCGTGAGTCAGCCATTGAATCGAGGGGGTACAAAAGATGAGCAGCGCGCAGCATGCACACGGGCCGGGCGGGGCCGCCGGGCACGAGGGGCACGCGCACGGAGTGGCCGCGGACGCGGACCGCCGCTGGCTCGGGATCGCGCTGACACTGATCGCCTCGTTCATGGCGATCGAGGTCGTCATCGGCATCGTCGCCCAGTCGCTCGCCCTGATCTCGGACGCGGCGCACATGCTCACGGACGCCGTGTCCATCGTGCTGGCGCTGATCGCGATGCGGCTGGCCGCGCGCCCGGCCCGCGGCGGTTTCACCTACGGTCTCAAGCGGGCCGAGATCCTGTCCGCGCAGGCCAACGGGCTCACGCTGCTGCTGCTCGGCGCGTGGCTGGCGTACGAGGCCGTGCACCGCCTGATCGATCCGCCCGAGGTCGAAGGCGGGCTGGTGCTCGCCACAGCCCTCGCCGGGATCGTGGTGAACATCGCGGCGGCCTGGTGCATCTCGAAGGCCAACCGCAGCTCGCTCAACGTCGAGGGCGCCTACCAGCACATCCTCAACGACCTGTTCGCGTTCATCGGCACCGCGGTCGCCGGTCTGATCGTGCTGCTCACCGGGTTCGCGCGGGCCGACGCGATCGCCACCCTGGTCGTGGTGGCCCTCATGGTCAAGGCGGGCTACGGGCTCGTACGCGAGTCCGGGCGGATCTTCCTGGAAGCGGCTCCCGCGCACCTCGATCCGGACACCATCGGGGACCGGCTCGTCGCGCACAGCACCGTGACCGAGGTGCACGACCTGCATGTATGGACCATCACCTCGGGGCAGCCCGCCCTGTCCGCGCACATCCTGGTCGACCCCGGCGCGGACTGCCACACCGTGCGCCGGGAGCTGGAGCGGACCCTGCACAGCGACTACGGGATCAGCCACACCACGCTGCAGGTCGACCATGCGCCCGCGGAACTCCTCGAAGTCCGTGCCGGCGCCTTCGACGACGCCCACTGCGAGCGGCCGCACGGCCCCGTCCACCGCGACGAGCCGCACCCCCACTGACCGGCTACGGCCCGGACGACTACCCGCTGGTGCCGCTCAACTTCCGCAGTTCCCCGCCGACATCGGCGCGCAGCTTCTTCAGGAGCGCGGGCTTGGCGCCGCCGATCGCCCACTGCGGGCCCACGAGGTACGTACCGCCGTACACGGCGGCGGCATCCAGCCAGGTCTCCTTGTACTTCTCCTGCGGGAACGTGGTGATGGTCCAGTTGCCGCGCTCGGTTCGGCAGACGCCTTCGCGCAGTTGGTCCGCCTCGATGCGGATCTTCGGCTTGCAGTCCGACAGTGACGCGATGACCTCGACCTTCGCCGGCGCCGCCACCGGAGCCCGGGAAGCCGTACTCTGGCTCGGCTTGCTCGCCGGTTCCGCCGAGTCGGCCGCACACCCCACGAGCAGGGTGGTCGACAAGGCCGCCGCGACGATGCACAGGGGGCGGAGGCGGGATCTCGTCACCGTGGTTTCCTTCCTGGACTTGGGCCTGCAGTTGGGCCTCGAGAGGGACCGGTTGTGCCAGGAGATACGAGACGTGGTGGCGGGACGTTCAAGATTCGCCGAGGGCAGAACGCGTTCCCCTTCCCGTCACGCGTCACGCTCCTAGGCTGGAGCGGTGAGCAGCCACGCGCCCGAAGAAGCCCGCGTCATTCCCCTGCGACCGCGACCGGTACCGGCGGAGCCGGCGGATCCCGCTGTGCCCGCTCCTGCTGTGCCCGCCGAGCCGGCGCGCAAGGAGCCGCTGTGGCGGGACGTCGTGGGTGATGTCCTGCGACGTGAACGGCTCGCTCAGGAACGTACGCTCAAGGACGTCGCCGACGCGGCGCGGATCTCGATGCCGTACCTCTCCGAGTTGGAGCGCGGCCGCAAGGAGGCCTCGTCCGAGGTCCTCGCGGCCGCCGCCCACGCCCTCGGACTCGGCCTCGCCGACCTGCTGGCCCGCGCCCATCGCCAACTCGTCCGGCCGGCCCGGCCGCTCAGGTCCCGCCACGGGCACCGGCCCACCCAGGCGCAGTCGCGGTTCGGCGAGGTACGTCTTCTCGCGGCCTGAGCCCGAGCGCACCGGCTCCGTTACGCCGCCGCCAGCATCCGCCTGCTGAGCACCTCGTCCGCGAGCCCGTACGCCACGGCCTCCTGCGCCGTGAACACCTTGTCGCGGTCCATGTCCGCGCGCAGGGTCTCCACGGAGTGATGCGTGTGCAGGGACAACACTTCCTCGACCTGGGAACGGATGCGCATCATCTCCTTGGCCTGGATGCTGAGGTCGGCGGCCGTTCCCCGGGCGCCGCCGCTCGCGGGCTGGCCGAGCAGCACCCGGGCGTGCTCCAGGACGAACCGCCGTCCGGCGTCTCCCCCGGCCAGGAGCACCGCCGCTGTCGAGGCGGCCTGCCCGACGCAGCACGTCGAGATGGGCGCGTTGACGTAGCGCATCGTGTCGTAGATCGCCATCAGCGAAGTGTTCGAGCCGCCGGGCGAGTTGATGTAGACGGAGATCTCCTGCTCGGGAGCCGACGACTCCAGGTGGAGCAGCTGGGCGATGACGACGTTGGCGACGCCGTCGTCGATCTCGGTGCCGAGGAAGATGATCCGCTCGGCGAGCAGCTTGCTGTAGATGTCGTACGCGCGCTCTCCCTGCGGGGTGCGTTCGACGACGTTGGGGATCGTGTACTGGCTCATGTCAGAGTCCCATCCGTCGCTTCGAGGTGGCAGGGCGCACGTCGTCGAGGGACTCGACGACGCGGTCGACCATTCCGTACTCCCGTGCCTGCTCGGCCGTGAACCAGCGGTCGCGGTCGCCGTCCCGGGCGATCGTCTCCGCGCTCTGGCCGGTGTGCTCGGCGGTGATCCGTTCGACGGTCTTCTTGGTGAACTCGAGGTTCTCCGCCTGGATTTGGATGTCGGCGGTGCTTCCGCCGATGCCGCCCGAGGGCTGGTGCATCATGATCCGCGCGTTGGGCAGCGCATAGCGCTTGCCGGGCGTTCCGACGGTGAGCAGGAACTGCCCCATGCTCGCGGCGAAGCCCATGGCGAGGGTGGCGACATCGTTGGGGATCAGCCGCATCGTGTCGTAGATCGCCAGGCCCGCGTTCACGGATCCGCCCGGGCTGTTGATGTAGAGGCTGATGTCGGTGCGCGGGTCCTCGGCGGACAGGACGAGCAGTTGGGCGCAGACCCGGTTCGCGGAGACCTCGTCGACCTGGGTGCCGAGGAACACGATGCGCTGGCCGAGGAGTTGGGCGGCCAGGTGGTCGTCGAACCGTGACGGAGGTGTGTCGCCCTCCTCGGCTCGGGGTGTCAGTGCTGGGGACCAGCCGGTCGCCAGGGACCGGCCGGTGCTGAGCGGTGCCATCGCTCCTCCTTGTGGTGACTGCCGCATTGCCGCGGTGCTTCCACCCTCGGCCCGAGGTGAGGCGTGACGTAAGGGATCTCGGCCCGCAGCAGATTCGCCGACAGCAGAGCGAGCGGTGCCGGTCAACTGCCGGGCAGCTCCTGCTACTTGGAGCGCTATCCCACCCGGGGGTCTGGGCAGCCGCATGCCCCTTTGGTACGGTCCACAGCCACGTCAGCGACTCCCAGCCAGCGCCTCCGAAGGGGGTTGACGCACCGGTCCGCCCGACGAGACCACGCAAGGAGGCCGATGATGAAGAGCACGCGGCGCTTACGTCCTCGTATCGCCCGGGCGGCCTGCGCCCTCGCCCTCACGCTGCCGCTCGCCGCCTGCGATGCCCTGACTCCCGGGAGTGCGGCCACGGTCGAGGGGCCGCGCAGCGTTCCGTCCTCGACCGCCGTGCCGGAGGGCGACGTCACTCTGCGGATCCAGTTCGCCGACGCCCCGCCGATGGTGGACGCGCTGATCGCCGCATTCGAGAAGGGCCATCCCGGGATCAGCGTGGAGCCGCAGTACAAGACGTTCACCGACTACGTGCAGAACCTCAAGCTCACCATGACCTCCGACTCCGCCCCCGACATCGCGCAGTACGCGGTCGGGATGACCGACCTCGCTGAGGACGGCCACATCCTGGACCTGGCGCCGTACCGGGAGGCGTACGGCTGGGACGAGTCCATTCCTCCGGTCAGCCTCGATCAGCTCACGGCGGGGCAGCAGAGCGAAGCCACCGGCGGGCGGGCCCTGTTCGGGGTCCCGGCCGGTCTCTCGATGACCGGTATCTACTACAACAAGGAGCTTGCCGAGAAGGCCGGGATCGACGGTCCGCCCAGGACCCTGGCCGAGTTCGAGGACCAGCTTGCCGCCGCGAAGGACGCGGGACTGACGCCGCTGGGCGTCGGCGGCCTGGACACCGGAGGCCTGCACCTGTGGGCCGCGCTCCTCAACCAGACCATGCCCACGGACGATTACTGGGACTGGGTCAACGGCAGCAAGGGCGCCACCGTCGAGAACGAGGCCGGGCTCACCGCCAGCGAGCTCGTCGTCGAGTGGGGCCGTAAGGGGTATTACAACGAGTCCGCCAACGGCACCGCGCAGATCGACTCCACCGCCCAGTTCGCCCAGGGCGACAGCGTCTTCCTGATCAACGGCAACTGGGCGGCCGGGCAGCTGGCGACCACCATGGCAGACAACGTCGGCTTCTTCCCGATGCCGGGCGAGGATGCCGGCGATCCCACGGTGGCCTCGGGCTTCAGCGTCGCCTACGCCGTCTCGTCGCGGACCGAACACCCTGAGGCGGCAGGCGCGTTCCTCGACTTCCTGACCACGCCGGAGGCCGGCCAGATCATCAGTGACAACGGTTTCCTGCCGCCCAACCCAGAGGCCGTCGCGAAGCCGGAAGGCGTGCTCGCCGATGTCGCGGAGGGCCATCGGAAGGCCGTAGGCGATGACGGGATCACGACGTTCCCCGACTTCGCCGCGCCCGCCATGCTCGACCGGCTGCGCTCCGGAGTGCAGAAGCTCATCGCGGATCGTGTCGAGCCCGCGGACTACCTCGACTCACTTCAGGACGAGTGGGAGGAACACCATGCCGAGTAGGCCGCCGGTCCGGCCTCCGGGCACCCGCGGGCGAAGTCCGTGGCGCGGCTATGTGTACGTGCTGCCCGCATTCCTCGTCTACGTCGCCTTCGCGGTGCTGCCCGCCCTGCACACGGCGTATCTGTCGCTGTTCGAGTGGGACGGCGTCACGCTGGGCGAGTGGGTCGGCCTCGGCAACTACCTGGAGATCCTCCAGGACTCCGTACTGCGCCGGTCCGTGTTCAACGCCCTGGTGCTGGTGGTGTTCTTCTCGTTCATCCCCATCGTGCTCGGCCTGGCGATGACCGGGCTGCTGGCCCGCTACCGGCGCCCCGGCATGGGGGCGTACCGCTTCCTGTTCATGCTGCCGCAGGTCATCCCGCTCGTCGCGGTGGGTGTCACCTGGCGCTGGCTGTACGGGGACGACGGGCTGGTGAACCAGGCGTTCGGCGCGGTCGGCCTGGACGGGGTGACGCGGGCGTGGCTGGGTGACTTCGGCGCCGCGCTGATCGCCGTGGGCCTGGTCGGCACCTGGGTGCTGAGCGGCCTGTGCATGATGCTGTTCCTCAGCGGGGTGCAGAAGGTGGACCCCAACCTGTACGAGGCGGCCCGGATCGACGGGGCGGGCCCGGTCCGGGAGTTCGTGTCGGTCACCCTGCCGCATCTGCGCGGCGAGCTGGCCGTGGCCATGACGGTGACGACGGTGGCCGCGCTGGCCAGCTTCGACATCGTGTACGTGACGACGAACGGCGGCCCCGGCGAGCAGACGACCGTTCCCGGCCTTCTCGTGTACCGGCTGGCGTTCTCCGAGGGCAAGGTGGGACTCGCCGCGGCGCTGGCCGTCGTCCTCGGCCTGCTGATTCTCGCGATCGTCTATCTCATCAACCGTCTGTCGAGGACTGAGACATGAGCGGCGACGTGAGCACCGCCCCGCGTTCGGAACGCTGGTCCGGCTACGCGCTTCTCACGGTCATGGCGATCGCCGTCGTGCTCCCGTTCCTCAGCGTTTTCCTCGCCTCCGTGCAGCCTGCGGGCACACCGGTGGTGGGGCTGACCTGGCCGGAGCGGTGGAGCTGGGCCAACTACGAGCAGGCGTGGTCGGTGGCCGGGTTCTCCGACCTGATCCGGCACAGCCTCATCATCGCCGTCGGTGTCGTCCCCGCCTCGCTGGTGCTCGCCACGCTGGCGGGCTACGCGCTGGGCACGATGCGGCTGCCGGGCGGCAACGCGGTCGCGGCCTTCTTCATCGCCGGCCTCACCATCCCGGTCGAACTGATCGTGGTCCCGCTCTACTTCGACCTTCGGGGCCTCGGTCTGACCAACTCGTTCCTGGGCGTGATCCTGGTGGAGATCGCGCTGTTCCTCCCGTTCAGCGTGTTCTGGATGCGTACGCACTTCCAGTCCACGCCTCAGTCGCTGGTTGAGGCGGCCCGGATCGACGGCGCCTCGCCGGCCACGATCCTGCTGCGGATTCTGCTCCCGCTGGCCCGGCCGTCCCTCACGACGCTCGGTCTGCTCGTCTTCATGTGGTCGTGGAAGCAGTTCCTGCTGGTGCTGGTCCTCATCCAGGACACCACCCGGCACACCGCCCCGGCGGGTCTCGGCTTCTTCGTGGGTCAGAACACCACGGACATCCCCACACTGGCGGCGGGCACGATCATCGTGATGCTGCCGATCCTGGTCCTGTTCGTGATCTTCCAGCGCAGCTTCATCGTGGGGCTGCTTCAGGGGGCGATGAAGGGATGACGAAGCGGGGTGACGAGGCGGAGAGGAGACAGGCGGCGGGCCGCCCGGTCAAGCCGCTTCCCGCGAGTCCGCGGGCGGGTGGGACCGCGCGGACTCCGGGGTGAGCGAAGAGCACTCAGCGGACTGCGGAGCGTGCGACGAGCGCTCGGCGGACTGCGGGGTCTGCGAGGCGCGTTCGTAGGCGGCGGCCCACTCCAGCACCAGCCGCTGGTACTCCTGCCGCTGCTCGCCGCTGAGCGTGCCACCGGTCCGCAGCCACAGGGCGCGGATCTCCTCGTTGACCTCGGCGGCCGAGCGCCCGCCGGCGTTCGGAGCACGATGTGGAGTGGTGGACATAGCGTGAATCATACGGGCCTCTCTGTGAAG
This sequence comes from Streptomyces sp. NBC_00286, assembly GCF_036173125.1. Lineage (NCBI taxonomy): Bacteria > Bacillati > Actinomycetota > Actinomycetes > Kitasatosporales > Streptomycetaceae > Streptomyces > Streptomyces sp. NBC_00286. Next base: position 9,626,964 of record NZ_CP108054.1, on the reverse strand, counting down.
GCCAGGTGAGTGGTCGCTGTCAGCACGGCTACTCGCAAGTAGCGGCTTCGGTGCCCTGACCTCACGCTTCGACGCCCCCGAGCACCAGCACCTGGATCGCCAGTACGGCCGCTCCGCGTGCCCAGTCGTGGAAGTCGGACACCTTGGTCTCGAGGTTGACCGGCTCAGCCCGAGGGTGGCGGTTGGCGCGGATGGTCTCCTCGATCACCGGGGCCGCCACATCGACCAGGCCCACACCCTCGCCGGCGAGGAGGATCTTCTGGGGCATGGCGAAGTTGGCGATCTGCGCGACAAGGGTGCCGAGGGCGCGGGCCGCCTCGTCGATGACGCGGGAGGGCATGGGGTCACCTGCGGCAGCGAGGGTGAGGATCTCGTCGTACGACAGGTCCTGGCCGGTGGCGGCCTGGACCTGGTAGCGGATGTTGGGGATCGTCAACAGGGAGACAGCGCTGCCGCGTTGGCCGTCAGGGGTGAGCGGGCCGTTGGGGTTCACGATCCAGAAGCGGCCGTAGCCCACTCCGTCCTCCGCGGTCGCGACGCGCTTGCCGCCGATCACCAGGGCGTACCCGATGCCCGCGCCGATGGTGAGGACCGCGAACCGTTCGAGGCCCCGGCCTGCGCCGAACCAGCTCTCGGCCTCGACGAGCGCGGCCACATCGTTCTCGACGACGACGGGCAGCCCGGTGCGCTCTTCGACGAGTCGCCCCAGGGGCACGTCGTGCCAGTCGAGGAAGGCCGACTCGTCGACGACGGACCGGTCGTGGGCACGGCCGCCCAGGCCGATCCCGATCCCCGCGAGGCCTGGGAAGTCGCGCGCGAACTCGTCCGTCAACTCCCGTAGTACGTCGACGATTTCATCCGGGTCGAGGCCGGCGAGCGGACGGTCGCGGCGGGCCACGATGTCGCTCCTGAGCGTGGTGACGACGCCGTACACCATGTCCTGCGTGATCTTGAAGCCCACGAACCTGCGCGATTCGGCGACGATGTCCAGGGGTTGGGAGGGGCGGCCCTGGCGCACCTCGGCGAGCGTGGCGCCCTCGGCGACCTCGACCAGCAGGCCCGACTCGATGAGCGGCTTCGTCAGCCGGGTGACGCTGCCCGCGGAGAGGTCGAGCCGCCGCGCGAGTTCGCTGCGCGACAGCGGGCCGTGGGTGAGTACCTCGATGGCCACGGCACGCTCGCCGGGACTGAGCGGCAGCCAACTGGCGGCAAGTGTGGTCATGACCGCATCCTCCCACTTTTTATTTTGCTACGGAAGCAATAAGGAAACGTTAGAGCCAGCAGCAGGCCGGAAGCCGCGCCCCGAGAAGATGCATGCACGAGTCTTGACGTACAGATTATTCCGCATCGAAAGTAAGTGAGGCCCGAGGACGAGCCGCAGACAGGGAGTCCCCCGATGACCGTCGCCTCCAGCAGCCCACCATCCCGACTGCCTCTGGGCGCCGCCGAGGCGGTGGCGCCCGTCAAGAAGGCCAAGTCCCGCCCCGGAGGTGACGGAGCCCTCGCGGCCCTCTTCATCGCCCCGGCCATGCTGGGCTTCCTGGTCTTCCTGCTGTGGCCCACGCTGCGCGGCATCTGGCTGAGCTTCACCGACTTCAACCTGCTGACGCCGGCGGAGTGGGTGGGCCTGGACAACTACGTCCGGATGGTCAACGACCCGATTTTCTGGAACTCGTTGTGGGTCACCGTCGAGTACGTGGTCCTCAACATCGGCGTGCAGACGGTGGCGGCGCTCGCCATCGCCGTACTGCTGCAGCGGCTGACGCAGTCGTCGGTGCTGCGCGGGATCGTGCTCGCGCCGTATCTGATGTCGAACGTCGTCGCGGGCATCGTCTGGCTGTGGATCCTGGACACCCAGCTCGGCATAGGAAACGAGATCATCGCGGGGCTCGGCGCCGATCGCATCCCGTTCCTGGCCGACGAGACCTGGGCGATCCCGACGATCGCCATGATCAACGTCTGGCGGCACGTCGGCTACACCGCGCTGCTGCTGTTCGCGGGGCTCATGGCCATCCCGAACGACATGTACGAGGCCGCCAAGGTGGACGGCGCCGGCGAGTGGCGGATGTTCTGGCGGATCACGATGCCGCTGCTGCGTCCGGTGCTGGCGGTCGTGCTGATCATGACGGTGATCGGTTCGTTCCAGGTGTTCGACACGGTCGCGGTAACGACCGACGGCGGACCGGCCAACGCCACCAATGTGCTCCAGCTCTACATCTACGACTCCGCCTTCGGCCGCTTCCAGTTCGGCTACGCCTCGGCGATGTCCGTGGCCCTGCTCGTTGTACTGAGCGCGATCACCATCCTCCAGTACCGGCTCACCCGGGCCGGCCAGACCGATCTCGGCTGACGGAAGGGAGACGCCGACATGGCTGCCGTGGCAGAAACGACGACGACCGTACGGCCCGAACGGCGCAGGCCCTCCTTCGGGCGGGTCGTGGCCTGGACGGTGATGATCGCGATCGTGCTCATCACCCTGGTGCCGTTCTACTGGATCCTGCGCACCGCCCTCTCCTCCAACCCGGGGCTGAACGCCCAGCCGGCCGATCCGCTGCCGGTCGACCTGACCCTCGGCGGCTTCGAGCGGGCGCTCGGCCTGCAGTCCGCCGAGGAGGCGGTCGCGCAGGGCGGCGCGGGCGGCGGGCTGAAGTTCTGGCGCTATCTGCTCAACTCGGTGTTGGTCTCGACGCTGATCACCGCCTGCCAGATCTTCTTCTCCGCGATGGCCGCCTACGCCTTCGCCCGGCTGCGCTGGCGGGGCCGGGACACGGTGTTCGCCCTGTTCCTGGCCGGGTTGATGGTGCCGACCATCTTCACGCTGCTGCCCAACTTCGTGCTCATCAAGGAACTCGGCCTGGTGGACAACCTGCTGGGCATCGCGCTGCCGACGATGTTCATGACGCCGTTCGCGGTGTTCTTCCTGCGCCAGTTCTTCATGAACATCCCCAAGGAGGTCGAGGAAGCGGCGCTCCTCGACGGTGCCGGCAAGGTGCGCATCTTCTTCCGGGTGCTGTTGCCGATGGCGTCCACGCCGGTCATGACGCTGGCCGTGCTGACGTACATCACCTCGTGGAACGACTACTTCTGGCCGCTGATGGTCTCCTACAGCGACAGTTCGCGCGTGCTGACCGTGGCGCTGGCCATCTTCCGGGCACAGACCCCGCAGTCCGGCATCGACTGGTCGGGGCTCATGGCGGCGACGCTCATCGCGGCCCTGCCGATGATCGTGCTGTTCGGCTTCTTCGCGCGCCGCATCGTCAGCTCCATCAGCTTCACCGGGCTCAAGTGAGGGAATGGTCATGCGATTTCGATTCCGTACGGTCGGGGCGCTGGCCGGGGCCCTGGCACTGTCCCTGGCGACCGGTTGTGCCCAGGGCGATGGCACCGGCTCGTCCGCGAAGAACACGGTGACGTACTGGCTGTGGGACGCCAACCAGCTGCCCGCCTACGAGGCCTGCGCCAAGGGCTTCGAGAAGCAGAACCCCGGACTGAACGTCCGGATCACTCAGATGGGCTGGGACGACTACTGGACCAAGCTCACCGCGAGCTTCATCGCGGGCACCCAGCCCGACGTCTTCACCGACCACATCCAGAAGTTCGGCCAGTTCGCCGACCTGCAGGTGCTGGAGCCGCTCGACGACCTCGGCATCAACGACTCCGACTACCAGCCGGGTCTGGCCGCCAACTGGCTCGGCCAGGACGGCCACCGCTACGGCTCCCCGAAGGACTGGGACACCGTCGCCCTCTTCTACAACGAGAAGATGGCGCAGGACGCCGGCCTCAGCGCCGAGCAGCTCAACACCCTGTCCTGGAACCCGAAGGACGGCGGCACCTTCGAGAAGGCCATCGCCCACCTCACGATCGACAAGAACGGCAAACGGGGCGACGAGCCCGGCTTCGACAAGAACAACGTCAAGGTGTACGGCCTGGCGTCCAAGGGCGGTGGCTACGCCGACGGCCAGACCCAGTGGAGCAGCTTCGCCGCCTCCGCGGGCTGGGACTACACCGACAAGAAGCGGTGGGGCACCGAGTACCAGTACAACGACAAGACCTTCCAGTCGGTCATCAAGTGGTACTTCGGCCTGGCGAAGAAGGGCTACATGGCACCCCTGTCCGACTGGAACTCCCAGTCCAACGAGGGCAACGTCCAGGTGGCCGCGGGCAAGGCGGCGTCCTCGCTGGACGGGGCGTGGATGATCTCGACGTACGCCGGCTTCAAGGGCATGAAGATCCGCACCGCCCTCACGCCCGAGGGTCCCACCGGCAAGCGCGCCACGATGATGAACGGCCTCGCCGACTCCATCAGCAAGAACGCCCGCAACAAGGCGGGCGCCAAGAAGTGGGTGAAGTACCTGGCGTCGAACGAGTGCCAGACGACGGTGGGCCGTTACGGCATCGTCTTCCCGGCCACGCCCGACGGCACGGACGCCGCGGTGGCGGCATACGAGAAGAAGGGCATCGACGTCTCGGCGTTCACCGAGCCGGTGGCCGACAAGAAGGACTTCACCACCTTCTCCTACCCGATCACCGGCTATGCGGCGGACGTGCAGGCGCTGATGGAGCCCGCCATGGAGGACATCTACGGCAACGGCAAGCCGGTGAGCAGCCTCGACGAGACCAACGACCAGATCAATCTCATTCTCGACCAGTAACTCGACCAGTGAAGGGCACCCCCTACATGACGTTCTCCCTCGGCATCGTCGGTGCCGGACAGTTCTCGGGCCAGTTCGCCAAGCTGTTCCTCGCCCACCCCGGCGTAAGCGACGTCTACATCACCGACCTGCTCCCCGAACGGGCCGAGCAGCTCGCCGCGGCCGAAGGCCTGACCGGCACCTTCCCGTCGTACGAGGCGATGCTGGAGTCACCGGCGGTCGACGCCGTCGCGATCTTCACCCAGCGCTGGACGCACGGCCCGCTGGTGGTACAGGGGCTGAACGCCGGCAAGCACGTGTACTCGGCGGTGCCGATGGCGATCAGTACGGAGGAGATCGCGGCGATCATCGATGCCGTACGGGCCACCGGTCTGACGTACATGATGGGCGAGACCAGCCAGTACAACCCAGCGACCGTGCACGCCCGCAACCAGATCGCCGAGGGCGCCTTCGGGCGGCTCTTCTACGCCGAGGGCGACTATGTGCACGACATGGACCTCGGGTTCTACGAGGCCTATCAGTACAGCGGCGGCGAGGACTGGAAGTCCACCGCCAGCTATCCGCCGCTGCTGTACCCGACGCACTCGGTGGGCGGGGTGCTGGGTGCCTGGCAGACGCATGCGGTGAGCGTGTCCGCGATCGGCGTCAAGGACGATCGCGGTGACGGGGTCTTCGACCAGGAGGTCAGCCAGTTCGGCAACGACTTCTCCAACGCGACCGCGCTGTTCGAGGTCGCGGGCGGCGGTTCGTTCCGTACGAACGAGTTCCGGCGGGTGGGCTATCCCTCGCACATCCGGGAGTCGCGGTTCCGGTTCTTCGGTACGGACGCCAGCATGGAGCAGCTCGCCACGGTGGCCTTGTGGCAGGACAAGAAGGGCGTGAAGGACATCAGCGAGCTGCTGGAGCCCAAGCCCACCATGTCTCCTGACGATCCGTCACTCCAGCACATCGCGCCGGACCTCAGGGCCGCCTTCACCTCCGGTTCGGCTCCGGTGCACGACCGCTCGCGGCTGCCGCGGGAGTTCGACCATCTGCACAACGGCCATGAGGGCAGCCACCACTTCCTGGTGGACGACTTCGTGACCGCGGTGAACACGCGCACCCTGCCGTCGGTGAACGCGTGGGTGGCCGCCCGCTACACCCTGCCGGGCATCATCGCGCACGACTCGGCGCGACAGGGCGGGGCGAGGCTGGAGATACCGGACTTCGGGGACGCGCCCGAGGTGTGACCGGCCCTGAACGGACTGCGGCCCGGCTGCCCTTCGGGGCGGCCGGGCCGACGACTCAGGTGCCCGGCTTGCGGCCGTACACGAAGACGTCGTCGTTCTTCCTGAGGAGCGACCAGTACTTCTTGGCGTCGGTCTTCGTCATGTTGGTGCAGCCGTGCGAGCCGGGCGGGTTCCACATGCTCACGCCCGCGGAGTGGAAGGCCTGGCCGCCGTCGAAGAACTGGCTGTAGGGCATCGGCACGTGGTAGATGGTCGAGACGTGGTCGATGTTCCGCCAGTAGATCTTCTTCAGGCCGGTGCGGGTCTCGTATCCGTTGCGTCCGGTACGGACCGGAACGGGGCCGTAGACGAGCCTGTTGCCGTCCTGGATCCAGCTGAGCTGCAGCGTCAGGTTCACGCAGGCGATGCGGCCCTTGTTGACCGGGCACTTGCCGTCCCTGTTGGGGTTGTTGCCGACGGCCTTCTGCTTCTTCATCAGGTCCATCACGCCCCAGGTGACCGACCCCGCGTACCCGATGGTCGGCGTGATGCCGTGCTTGGTCTGGAAGGCCTTGATCGCCCGGCAGTCGGCGGCGGACTGCCTGCCGTCGACGGTCCGGCCGAGGAACCTCTCCACCTGCTTCTGATGCGGACCTGCCTGCGTGCTGCAGCTCGCCGCCTGCGCCGGCGCCGCGCCCAGCGCGACGGTCAGCGGCGCCATCAATCCGGTGATGCCCAGTACGACGGCTCCCCGTCTGCGTATGTCCCCCATGGCGGGCCTTTCCCTTTCCTCGACCTGCGTGGTGCACTCTGTGCCAGCTAGACAGGCGTGGGTGGGGGTGGGTTGTGGAGCTGCCCGCGCTGAGACGAAACGGTTACGCAGCCTGCCGTCACCGAGATGAAACGGTTACGCAGCCCGCCGTTCTGCGGGAGACTTCCGCCGGACGGCGGGACCCGCTGTCACTCGGGGAAGGTGAGTATCGGCGTCAGGCAACGACGCCGTACCGAGGAGGACCCGATGACCACCACTCCCCCGCCGCCCTTCGACCCTGAGCTGGCCGCCGCGCTCGCCGTGATGGGCGAGCAGGCGCCCACCACCCTTCTGCCGGAGTGGATCCCGATGGTGCGGGGGCTGGGCGACGACGGCCCCTTCGACCTGCCGACGAACGAGGAGCTCAGCCGGGACGGCGCCTTCGAGGTCGAGGAGCGTACGGTGCCCGGTCCCGAGGGCGCACCCGACATCTCCCTGCTGATCTGCCGGCCCACCGCCGCGCCCGGTCCGCGGCCGGTGCTCTACCACTCGCACGGCGGCGGCTTCGTGCTGGGCAACAACCGGCTCGGCCTCGGCGTGACGATGGAGTGGGCCGCGGAGCTGGGCCTGGTCGTGGTGTCGGTGGAGTACCGGCTCGCTCCGGAGCACCCGCACCCGGCCCCGGCGGAGGACTGCTACGCGGGCCTGCTGTGGACGGCGGAGAACGCCAAGGAGATCGGCGGCGACCCGGACCGCATCATCCTGGCGGGCGGCAGCGCGGGCGGCGGGCTCAGCGCGGCACTGGCTCTGCTGGCCCGTGACCGGAAGGGACCGCGTGCGATCGGCCAGATGCTGCTCTGCCCGATGCTCGACGACCGCAACGACACCCCGTCCACCTATCAGATGGCCGGTCTCGGTGTCTGGGACCGTACGGCGAACGAGACCGGCTGGGGCGCGCTGCTCGGTGAGGCACGCGGCACCGTGGACGTGTCTCCGTACGCGGCTCCGGCCCGCGCCGAGGACCTGTCCGGGCTGCCTCCGGCCTTCATCGACGTCGGCTCGGCCGAGACCTTCCGCGACGAGGACGTCGCCTACGCGTCCCGGATCTGGCAGTCGGGCGGCCAGGCCGAGCTGCACGTATGGCCGGGCGGCTTCCACGCCTTCGACGATCTCGCCCCGCAGGCCGCGCTGTCCCAGGACGCCAGGGCGGCCCGGCTGCGGTGGCTGCACCGACTGCTCGGTGAGTGACACGTCACTCACCGGCGCTCGTCACATGGTGACGCCGTGACTCATGGCACCAAATGGTGATTCCTGAACGAGAATGAGCAGATGGAAGAGCTGGCTGGCCGCCTGGCCGCGCTCGACCCGGACGCCGGAGCCGCCGTCCAGGTCATCGCCTACTTCGACCGGTTGGTCGAGGGGCGCGCCGGGCTCGAGGCTCTTGTGCGCGGTGCGGCTGTGCTGTCCGGCTGCCCCGCGCGGCTCGTCGACGAGGCGAGGCACGTACGGGTCCGGGTCGAGCCCGACGGGCGGCGGCGCGACGAGAACGGGCCCGTGCGTCCCGAGTGGCCTTCGGTGCCGCTGATCCCGGGTGGGGCGCCCGCGGTGTGGCTGGAGCGCACGGGACCACGGACGGTGGTCGACGCCATGGTGCTGGAGCGGACCGCGAGCGCCGCCCGGCATGTCCTGGACCGCACCCGGGGGCGGGCGCCGGTGCACGGCCCGGCCGACGATCCGGCCCTGCTGGAGACGGTGCTCGACCCGACGGCCGCGGAGGCCGCCCGGCTGCACGCGGCGCGCGGGCTCGGCCTCGACCCGGACGGCCGGGCTCGCGCGATCGCACTCCGCGGCGGCCCCCAGAAGCAAGCCTCTCTGAGCCTGGCCTCCGGCGAGCGGGCCCTCGTCCAGCCGGACCCCGGACCGGAGTTCACGGACGAGAGCCGGCGCGGTGTGGGCCCGGCGGTCCCCGTACTGGAACTGCCGCGCTCCTGGTCCGCCGCCCGCACGGCCCTGCGTTTCACGGCCGAGGGCACCGACCAGGACCCGGGCCCCCGCATCGTCCACTCCGACGACCTCGGCACGCTGGCCCTCCTGGCGGCCGTGATCACCCCGGGCACGGAACCACCGCCCGACGTACGCGCCCTCGACCAGGCAGCCGCGGCGAGCCCATGGCTCCTGCCCACCCTGTACGCCGTCATCAACTCCCCGAGCCGCCGCACAGCCGCCACCGAACTGAACGTCCACCACTCCACGCTCCAGGACCGCCTGGCCCACGCGGAGTCCCTGCTCGGCTGGCCGGTACGCACTCCGGAGGGCCATCTGCGGCTCCAACTCGCCCTGGCGGCACGGCTGCTGACGCGAAACCAGCTCTGAAGCCAGGGGAGCTTGGCTACCCGGGTACTTCCCCCCGGGGGTCCCGCTGTGCTTGTCTGGGGGCCGTTTTCGGTGGCTGGGGCGGGAGTTGCCGCATGGGCAGGACGTGGGCCGGCGGGGTGCTGGCGGGTTTGCTGCTGCTCGCAGCATGCGGAGACCCCTCCTCCGGGCCCGGGACAGCGCCGCCCGAGCGGCCGGCGTCAGCCACACCGGCGGCGAAGGATCCCGGCCCGTCGCCGTCCTCGACCACACAGCAGCAGCGGCCACCAGCCTCCGCTGCGGCCGACGCTGAGGCTGAAGTGCCTGCGAAGCGGCCCACTGTGCTGTACCTCGGTGACTCGCTCGCGATGGAGAACCAGAAGGTGCTCGGCGAGCTCCTCCAGGACGAGTTGAAGGCGCGCTACACCAGCGCCCCGTACTCCGGGACGACGCTCTGCGACTACCTGCAGGGCACCGGCGAGAAGTCGCTCGTCCCGGACAGGGACAAGGCCGCCGCCCTGGTGCGTTCCCTGCGGCCGGACTTCGTGGTGCTGCAGTTCTGGGCCAACGCCTGGGACTACACGTGGTGCATGGACGGGATCACGCACGGCAAGGATCCGGCAACGTACTTCGCGCGCTTCACCTCCGACGCCCGCAAACTGACCGACCAGATCACGAACGCGTCGGGCGCGAAGCGGACGAAGGTCGTATGGGTGCTCCAGGGCCCGGACCCGATCACTCCCGACCGGGTCCGCCGCGTCAACGCGATCTACGAGCAGCAGGCCGAGGCTTCCGGCGGCCTGGTCGCGGACGCCGGCAAGGAGGTCGGCCCGGCCGACGCCCGCTACACGTGGGTGCAGCACCTGCCGTGCACGGCGTACGAACGTGACCACCCGGCGTACTGCACTCAGCCGTCCGGCAACCGGACCGCCCTGCACCGCGACGACGACTACCTGCACTTCTGCCTGGCCCCCACCACCGCGAAGTCCAGGCCCTGCCCGGTCCCCTCTCCCGGCATCCTGCGCATGACCCGGGCGATCACCAAGACGCTGGCCGCCGCGGTGAATTGACAGAGCCGTACACAGCAGGTGCCCGGGTCCGCCGACCTCTCGACGGACCCGGGCACCCGCGTGGGTACCGGCGGCGCGGCGCCCTCATCGCCGCGCCGCCGGTGGTCATGGCGTCATCGGGTCTCCTTCGCGTACGGGGCGACGGTGATCCGGTCGATCAGCGGCGCGTAGCGGGAGCGGAGCAGTACGCCGGGGAAGGTGTCCGAGGCGTACGAGGTGCCGTCGAAGTTCGGCAGCTCCTCGGAACGGAAGGCGATCGTGTTCTGCCCCTTCTTGAGCTGGACGGGGATGGTCAGCTCCCAGAAGTTGTTCTGGTGGAAGCTGTGCGGGAAGCTCACTCGCTGCACCTTGCCGCCGTTGATGCTGATGTCGGCGTGGCGGGCGAGCGGGTCCGGGTTGTAGTGGGTGGCCTCGGACTGCTCCGGGTTGGAGTAGCGGACCCGCAGCGCGTGCAGTCCGGATCGGTCGGCCTTGACGGTGAACGTCGCCGTGTTGCCGTTGCCGGGATCACCACCGATGTCGGTGATCGCCGTGCCGTCGGTGGCCAGGGAGAGCTCTGCGAGCTTGGCCGAGCCGGCGAGTTTGGCGTCGCCCGCCTCGTACGTACGCGCCGGAAGTGCGCCCTCGGTGGGCGTGACCCGGAGGCGGTCGACGAGGGTGGTGGCCGAACCTCCGGTCACCGTCACCTTGTTGACGCCGCCGGTCAGGGAGACCGCGGCGCTGCCGCCGCCCTTGCCCAGGCGCAGGACGTCGTGCCCGTTGACGGACATCCGGGCGCCCGAGCCGGCGAGGGTGTCGACCTTGAGGGTGGCCTCGCGGTCGGCGGGTGAGTAGACCCAGAACGTGGCGGTCCCGTTCTTCGGGATCCTGACCGCGCCCGAGCCGGTGGCGGGCCGCTTCGGAGTGGTGTAGACGGGCTCCGCGCCGCCGCCCAGCCAGGCCAACTCGCCTTCGTACACCTGGGTGTTGGCGGACGCCTCGGGGAGCGAGAGCGTGAGGCGGTCGACGATGGCGTCGCCCTTCGTGGCGCCCTTGCCGTCGGCGCTCTTCGCGGCCAGCGTGATGGTGTGCTTGCCCTTGGTGAGCTTGACCTTGGTGTCGGTGTGGTCCCACACCACCCACTTGTAGCCGAGCGGCAGATGCAGCTCCTGCTCGCTGTCCGCCTTGCCGTCCACGCGCAGGAAGACGTTGGTCGGGCCCTGCTCCTTCACTCTGTCGAAGGTGTTGAGGGAGTTGGCGAAGACGCTCAGGTCGTAGGTGCCGTCCTCGGGCACGTCCACGGTGAAGTCCAGCGTGACGTCCGAGCCGGTGCGCAGGCCGCCCACGTCGTAGCCGCCGGAGGTGTAGAACTTCGACACGTCACGCGGCGAGCCCTCCGGGCCGTTCTTGGTGTAGCCGGACCCGGTGTGGGCGGCGTCCTCCGCCTCGTACGAGTCCTTCCAGCGCACGGGCGGGGACTGCGTGTCCTTCGCCTTCCCGGCCGGGCTGAGGACGATCTCGTACGACGAGGACTCCTTCAGCTTCGGCAGCGCGCCCTCGCCGAAGTCGACGACGACCTTGCCGTCGGCACCGACCTTGAGGTTCTGCTCGGCGAGCAGCTTCGGACCGGAGTTGTCGCCGACCTGCCCGCTCCACTCGATCTCCTTCACCCAGGCGTGCACGCGGTCACCGAAGAGCTTCTTCGGGACGTTGTCGAAGGTGATGTGGCCCTTGCCGTCGGAGCCGCCGAAGATCAGCCGGGACTGCTTCTTCTTCTCGTCGAGCGTGGCGACGCCCTGCATGGTGTAGTTCTCGCCCGGGAACGGCGGGGTCACCTTCACCGTGTGCCCGCTCATCGAGGCGTACGAATTCAGCAGCCACCACTGGCCGTTGCCGCGGTTGGACTGCACCGCGGAGTCGGAGAGGTTGCCGTCGATGTTCCAGTACGCGATGTCGGCGTCCACCTTGGACTCCTCGATCGCGGACACCCACTGGATCATCTGGCCGGGGACCGAGGTGTGGTAGTTGAAGGCGTACTCGTTGATGTTGATGGGGAGTTGCTTGCCTTCGCGTTCCGTGCCCTTGAAAAGGTCCTTCTCCCATTCGCGGTACTTGGCGACGCTGTCGCGCACGGCCTCCGGGTGGCTCAGCTCGTGCCAGCTGATGACCTCGGGGAGGGTGCCGGCCTCCAGGGTGTGGGTCAGGAAGCCCTTCACCTGGTCGTAGAGGACGCTGGTGTTGGGGCCTGCGATGCGGGCCTCGGGCAGCTTGCCCTTGATCAGCTTGTAGAAGTCGTCCCAGGTGGCGAAGAAGTCGTCGGGGTCGTTGAGCCAGCTGACCTTGTTGTAGCTCCACTCGCCGGTGCCGAACATGTTGCCCTCGGGCTCGTTGAACGGCACGAAGACGATGTTGTCCTGGTACTCCTTCGGCAGTTTCAGGACCTGGTCGACCTGCTTCTCGACCTTCTCCCGGTAGAGCTTGACCTTCTCCTCCGGGGTGTCGCCCGGCCACTGGTACGGGAAGCCGCGGTGGATGTCCGTCATGTAGATGTACACGTCACCGTCGGTGGAGTCCGCCAGCGGCTTCACCACCTCGAGCGCGTCGGCACCGGGGTGCTGCGGACCGTCCTGCGCCTTGGTGGAGACCGTGCGCAGGCCCATGCCCTCGATGAGGTTGTTGGTCGGGATGTCCGGCCCGTACACGCCGTAGAGGGTGCCGGAGGCGCCGCCGTGGAACTTGCCGGTGTCCGAGCCGAGGTCGACGGTGAGCTGGCCTTCGCGGACGACCGTGACGGTCGCCTTCACCTCGCGCCCGGCTGCCTTCCCGGCCACCGTGAACGTCCCGGGCTGGGCGTACTCGTCGGCCGGTATCTCGTCCCAGGTGATCGGGGTGTCGCGGTCGTAGCCGTCGGAGTAGGTGGAGCGGACGGCGGCGGGGAGGGTCGGGGCGGTCCCGTTCGTCGTACGGGCCTCGAAGGACGTCTTCGACAGCTCCTCGAGGGTGGGGGTGTTGCCGACCAGACCGGCCACCTCCTCGGAGCTGAGCGCCGCATGCCACACGGTGAAGTCGTCGACCGCGCCTTTGAGCAGCGGGTCCGGCCAGAGGGACTTGCCGATGTAACCGGCGGCAGTCGCCGAACTCTCCAGTACGTCCTTGGCCTTGATGTTGGTCTCGGTGGAGGAGACCGCGACTCCGTCGAGGTACGTGGTGAGCCGGCCGGCCGAGGTGTCGAGGGTGACGGTGACGGTCTGCCACTTGTTCGCGGGGAGCGGTGCGTAGCCCTTGACCTGGTTCTCGGCGCCGCCTCCGCCGGTGGTCACGGAGGTCTGCATGACGCCGTCGCCGTTGTACGGGGTGGCGAAGAAGTACTTGGTGGTGTTGGTGCCCAGGTCGAAAATCCGCTGCCAGGACGACTTGTCGCCGCTCCACTTCACGCGGGCGGAAACCGTCAAGTCCGTTGCGTCGCCGACGATTCCGCGCGGCAGGCGGACGTACGCCCCGTCGGACGTGTCCGCCCCGCCGGGCAGGGCGAGCGCCTTACCGCCGTCCGTGCCCTCGACGGACTGTGCGGTGGAACCGTTCACCAGGTCCGCCGTCAGTCCGTTTCCGGAGCTGTCGGTGATCTTGCCGGAGGCGAGGTCGTCCTGGTCGAAGGTGTAGCGGGCGGTCGGCTTGGGCGGCTCGGCCGCTTGCGCGGGCCCGGCCGGTGCGGCCAGCAGGCCCGCGCCGAGGGCCAGCGCCACGGCGGCCGGGGCTCTGCGCCGCGCGCCTCTGTCAGCGGATGGCATGGATGACGTCCTTTCAGGAGGGCCGTCGCCGTCGAACCGGTTCGACGGCGTGGCCGTCCTCAACTCGGCCCAGGTGTACGGAATTTCGAACACAGTTCGTAGCGTCGGCGGCACCGTAGGGGTGTGATCGAGTCACGGTCAAGACTTTGCGCAACACTGGCAACGGCAGGATCACGCCAGTCGCGTTCGCGACAGATCCACATTCCAACCGGTCGGATTGCGCCACTGATCGCAGAAATCGAGTCAGCCCGCACCGACACGGTCGAGTACCGACGGTAAGGGCTTGCTACGGCGGCGTCTCGGACGCGAACCTTCCCCTTCCAAGTAGCCAGGCCTCGGGGGGAATTGGCATATGCAAGGCACAGTGGACGGCTTCAGCTACGGCGCTGTCACTCCGGTGGCCGCCTACCTCATGGCCTGCCTCGGCGGGGCGTTGGGACTGCGCTGCATCGTCCGGACCCTGTTCAACAACAAGCAGTCATGGAAGCCGGGTTGGCTCGCGCTCGGCGCGGTGTCGATCGGGTGCGGCATCTGGACGATGCACTTCATCGGGATGATCGGCTTTCAGGTCGAGGAGACTCGTCTCAGTTACGACGTGGGGCTGACCGTGCTGAGTCTTTTAGTGGCGATTGCGGTGGTCGGCGTCGGCGTCTTCATCGTCGGGTACGGCGGCGCCTCCGGCGGCACGCTGTCCATCGCGGGGATCGTCACCGGGCTCGGCGTGGCCGCCATGCACTATCTGGGGATGGCGGCGATCCAGATGGACGGGAGCATTCATTACGCACTGGGCACCGTTGCGTTGTCGATTGTCATCGCCGTTGTCGCCGCGACCGCCGCGTTGTGGGCGGCTGTCTCGATCCATGGGTTCTTTACGAGCCTGGGGGCCAGCCTGGTGATGGGTGTGGCTGTGAGCGGCATGCATTACACGGGGATGGCCGCGGTCAGTGTGCATCTGCACGACACGACTGGTGGCGCGCGGGGTGGGGATTCGCCGTTGTCGCTGTTGCTGCCCATGCTGCTGGGGCCGGTCATCTTTCTGGTGCTTGCGGGAGCGATCGTTATGTTCGATCCGCTCCTGGTTACGGGGGACGGGAATGAGGGGCGGTCCGTCTCGCGTCGTGAGCGGGGTGCTGCCGGGGCCGGGGCCGGGGCCGGGAGCGAAGGTGGCGCGGCCGCGGCGGGGGGCGGTTCGCTCTTCGAGGGCGGCGAGGGGCGACGGGGGTTTGGGGGTTCCGAGGTGCCGCCCGGATCCGCGGAACGTCGTCGTGGGCAGTACGAGTACGAGGCCTCGAAGTCCGCCTACGAGTGGTGAGTTGGCCTTTGCGGCGGCGCACGGTGGGCGGCTCGCGCCGCGGTGGTGTGCGGCCGGGCCGACCGCTGTGGGCGGGGCGGCCGCTGTGGGGCGGGCGGCCGCTGTGGGGCGGGCGGCCGCCGTGCGCCGCTGCGGGTTACTCGCCTGCGACGGCCTTCTCGAGGGTCGCGATGTCCAGCTTCGACATCTTCATCATCGCTTCCATCGCCCTGGCCGCCTTCTCCTCGTCGGGGTCGCCGATGAGCTCGAGGAACCTGGTCGGGACGACCTGCCAGGAGACGCCGAACTTGTCCTTCAGCCAGCCACAGGGGCCCTCCTGTCCGCCGTCCTCGGTGAGCTTGTTCCAGTAGAAGTCGACCTCGTCCTGGTCGTCACAGCGGATCTCGAAGGAGATGGCCTCGTTGAACTTGAACTCGGGGCCGCCGTTGAGGGCGACGAACTTCTGTCCGTTCGCCACGAACTCGACGGTCACGACTGTGCCGGCGGGGCCGGGGCCGGCCTTCGTGTAGCGGAGGACTCGGCCGAGTTGGGAGTTCTTGAAGACGGACACGTAGAAGTTCGCGGCGTCTTCGGCTTGGCCGTCGAACCAGAGGCATGTGGTGAAGCCGTTGGTGGTCATGGGGACCTCCTGGTGGGGTGAGCTGTCACCTGTGTCGACTGGTCCCCGTCGGGAAACTCATCGCTCTGGGGTGGGTTTGTTTTCGGCTGCGGCGCCGTTGCGGCTGTTCGCGCCCACGCGGGGTGCCTCCGGCGGTTGGGCGGCTGACGGTTCGTCGTGGCTGGTCGCTCCCCCACTCTCGGCTGCGCTCGAGCGGGGGGACCCCCATCGCGGCGGAGCCGCATATGTCACAGTCTCGCGCCGTTTGGGTTCGTGGTGGGTGCGGGGCCGCGTCGGGGGTGTCCGTCCTCGGACCGGCGCGCGTTGCTGTTGGCTGGTAGGGGGTGCCGGTGTTGGCGCGCCGGCCGCTGCGGGCGCACACCCCCGCCCCGTCCCCTTGCCGCCGTGGGCGGCTGCGGGGCCATGGGGGTGCGGGCTCCCTCCGGGCGGGCCGTCCGGACCGCGGGCTTGCCCGGGGCGCGGGCTCCTTCCGGGCACGGGCTGCTCGGGTGCGGGCGCCTTCCCGGCCGCGGGCAGTCGCAGGCTTTTGCCTTTAGGGGCGCGGGGAACTGCGCGACCAGCCACAACGCACCCGCAGCCGCGACACGACATGTCACCCACCACCCCCTGGCGGGGGCCTGGGGCGCAGCCCATCACGCGGCGGAGCCGCAAATTGTTACAGCCGGGATGGGGCGGGATTGGGGAACTTCACGGCTCTGGCCGCAGTTCCGTGAATCCCCAGCTCAGCGAGGGGAACGGGGGATCGTTTCGGCAGGGTGTTTCCTGCCGTGGCGAGCAAGACGGTCGAGGATTTGCTGTTCCCAGAGATCGGTGTGCGAGTGGAGCACGTCAGCGACTCCTCAGACGGTCTGGTGGTGGAGGCGATGGCCACCGGTCAGCCGGGCCGGTGTCCGGACTGCCGGAAGCGGGCGAGCCGGGTGCACAGCTCGTACCAACGCACCTTGGATGAGCGGCCGTTGGGTGACCGGCGGGTCATGGTCCGGCTCCGGGTACGGCGGTACTTCTGCGACCACAGGAGCTGTGCCCGCCGCACACTCGTGGAGCAGGTCGGTGGTCTGACCGAACGGCACCGCCGGTCGAGCGTCGGCCTGACGGGCTGGCTGCGGTCGATCGCAGCTGAGCTGGGCGGTCGTGCTGGTGAGCGGCTGTGCCGAAGGATACGGCTGGCGGTGGGCCGGAGTCGGCTGCTGGGGCTGTTGGAGGCGCCGCCGGTGCCGGACCGGGCTCCGCGGGTGCTGGGGGTGGACGAATTCGCCTTCCGCAAGGGCTGCACCTACGGCATCGTGCTGGTCGACGTCGAAGCCGGCCGGGTCGTGGACGTCCTGCCCGACCGCACCTCCGAAACGTTCGCGGCCTGGCTCAAGAACCATCCCGGCCCGGACATCACCCGGGCCTGCGCCCTCGCCCGCGCCTTCGCCGATCTCGTCCGTCACCGGCGTGGATTTCTGCTGCTGGAGTGGATCCGCCAGGCCGAACAGGACGCCCCGAAGCCGATGCAGGGTTTCGCGGGCTTCCTCCGCCAGGACCTCGACGCCGTCACCGCCGGCCTCACCCTCCCGTGGAGTTCAGGGATTGTAGAGGGCCACGTGAACCGGGTGAAAACGCTCAAGCGGGCCATGTACGGCCGAGCCTCGTTCGAACTCCTCCGAACCCGGATCCTCACCCAGCCATGACCTTCACCCGACCCCGGTCGCAGCCTCTGAATGGTCATCCGACGCTCGGGGCGGCCCGGCTGGTCGGCTGATCCCGCGTCCGTGAACCGGTCGGCCGTGGCTGGGCCGGCCGCGTCAGGTGGCGCCGAGTCCGGTGATCAGGGACTGGGCCACCATGTCGGCTCCCTGGGCGGGGGACAGCTCCGGCATCTCGTGTGCGGCAATGTTGGTGAGGTGGACGAGTAGGGAGCGGGCCCAGCGGTCAGGAAGACCGGGCCGGATGACACCCTCGCGGACCGCGCGGTCCATGAAGGCGTCGAGTTGCTCGAGCAGTCGCTGGAGGCGGGCGGCCATCGCTTCGTCGTGCACCTGTTGGACGTCCACGGGCCACCGCCTGCTGACGGTGATGATGCCCTCCGCGTACCGGTGCAGTGCCACCGCCACGGGGGCCTCGGTCAGCCGTGCCTGGGCGACGACCTTCTCGCAGGCGTCGAGCTTGGCCACGTAGACGGCGGTCATCAGTGCCTCGCGGGTCTTGAAGCGGCGGTAGACGGTACGTCGGTCGAGGCCCGCTGCCGCTGCGATCGCCGCGATGCTCGTGCTCGGGTTGTGTGCCAGCAGACGTGCTCCGGTCTGCAGGACCGCGTCCAGGTTGCGTGCCGCGTCAGCTCTCATCGTCACCAAAGCATACGCAAGAGTGAGGCTGATCACCCAGTTGATAGCACATGGGTATTGCAAATCGCCAATTAAGTGTCACATAGTTGTGGCTCTTCGTCGGCTCGGCGTGCCTGTCGTCAGGTCATCTCACCCATCTCACCCCAGGAGTCATACGTGAGCCCGGTCCACATGTCCGAGAAGTTAAAGGAAGTCCTCGACTCCAGGGTCTTCGTCACCGTGGCGACCCTGCAGCCCGACGGCAGTCCGCACCAGTCCGTGGTCTGGGTAGGCAGGCAGGGAGACGACCTGCTCTTCGTGACCGGCGTGGACAAGGTCAAAGTGCGCAATCTGCGGCGCGACCCTCGGCTCAGCGTGGCAGTCAACCCGCCGGACGATCCCTACGGATACGCGGTGATCAGCGGCACCGCCCGATTCGAAAGCGTGGGTGCCCGCGAACGCATGGACGAACTGGCGGTCAAGTACACCGGCAAGACCTACGCCGAACACAACCCGCAGTCGTACGCCACGCTCCCGGAACTGGTCACCATCCACGTCACCCCGGAAAAGATCGCGGCCCGGTTCCTGTGAGCCACCGCAACGACGAAGGAGCAGGGCGATGAAGACCCACGTCGTCACCGGCGGCACGGACGGAATCGGCAAGGCCGTCGCCCACCACTACCTGGACAGAGGACACGAGGTAGTGGTCGTCGGACGCAACGCGGAAAAGGGCAAGGCATGGCTGGACGCCGCGCGGCAACGAAGTGCGGCCGAGCGAGCACACTTCGTGAATGCCGACCTCAGCCTGATAGCCGAGACCAGAGCAGCGGCTGACAGCGTCCGGTCGTCTTTTGCGAGGGTTGACACCCTGGTGCTGTGCGCCCGGCATTTCCGGACCAGCCGCCTGGTCACGGCCGAAGGCTTCGAGAACACCTTCGCGCACTTCTACCTGAGCCGCTTCGTGCTGAGCCATGGGCTGGTGGACCTGCTCGAAGCCGCTGACACCCCAGTCATCCTCAACGTCGCGGGCCCCGGCGGCCAGGCTCAAATCCATTGGGAAGACCTGCAACTAGCCCGGGAGTACGACGGGCAACGGGCGCTCATGCAAGGCGGTCGGCTCAATGACCTGCTCGGCGTCGACTTCGCGGACCGTCGACCGGACACCAACGTGCGGTATGTGCTGCTCAACCCAGGAACGGTCAACACCAGCTTC
The DNA here is from genome assembly GCF_036173125.1 of Streptomyces sp. NBC_00286. Taxonomy (NCBI): domain Bacteria; kingdom Bacillati; phylum Actinomycetota; class Actinomycetes; order Kitasatosporales; family Streptomycetaceae; genus Streptomyces; species Streptomyces sp. NBC_00286. The sequence continues at coordinate 9,607,714 of NZ_CP108054.1, read as the reverse complement.
TCGGGGCAGTACGCCTCGGACATCATGGCGCACATCGAGGTCATCCGCCGGTCCGCCCAGTCGGTCGAGGAGGCCATAACGCCGATCCTCAAAGTGCTGGACGATCCACCCACCGCACCGCTCAGCGCCTTTGCGCAGGGCGAGCCGCTCAGTCCACACGGGCCCGGGTTCACCATCGAGGAAGCACGGCGGCTGCACCAACACACCCAGAAGTTGTTGGCTGCTTCAGCAGCAAGGACGGCGAGAGGCTGAGACAGCAGACCTCAGCTCCTCCACACTTGCTGATCCTCCGGCCAGCCTGACGAGTGCCACTCTCGTCCACTGGGCGAAGCGAAGTCACCTGTCGATTCACGGAACCGCAGACAGAGCCAACTTCACGTGCTCGGGACCGGCTCGGAGCCGTTGGCCGGGGCCTCCGGGGAGCCCTGGTCGGGTGGTGAATCGGCGGGGGCCTCTTCCTCCGGGGCGGGCTCGTCGGGTGGAGGCTCGGAGGTCTCGGGCTCCGGCTCGGACTCCGGGGACGTCTCCTCGTCCGGAGACGTCGTTTCCGGGGTGGGCGTGGACGGGGTGGCCGGTGACGTCGTCGGGCACCTGGTGGTGCCGTTCGTCTCCGTGGCCTCTTCGCCGGGCGGGCAGGACGGCGGGAGCGAGCTCTCGGACGGGGTCGGGCGCTTCTCGGGGGGCTTGGTCTTCTTGTCCTTGGTGCCGGTGTCACCCTTGTGGCGTTCGATCCACTCGTCGTTGTCGGGGTCGTAGAGGACGAAGATGTTGACGACCTGGGTCGCGGGCGCGACGACCACGACGTTCGACGAGCTGTACGAAGGCCACGAGTCGCCCGTCCTCTTCGGCGTGCCCTTAAGGGCGACCGGCGGTGTGAGCGGGTTGCCGCAGGCGCAGCGGACGCGAGGTACGCCCCGGTCGTCGACCAGGACGGCGGTGCCGGACTGCAGGACGGCTTGGTAGCTGGTGGCGGCGCCGTCTCGGTAGCCGTGGTTGGTGACGCGGGTGTCCATGCGCAGCTGTACGGGGGTGAGCGAGCGGAGATAGCCGGGGACGCCGGAGGGGTCGAGGCCCAGGACGGAGGCGAAGGCCTTGTTCTTGGCCGGGGACTCCTGGAGGTAGTCGATCTGCTGCTCCACGTCGCAGCTCGCCTTGTTGCGCGTACCGCCGTACAGGCCGGGGGCCGAACCGTCCACGCCACGCGTCACGTTGGCGCCGTCCGAGGTGGGCGTCGGCGAGGGTGTCTCGGGGAGGGTTGTGTTGTCCTCCGCCGTCGACTTCGTGAACGGGTCGGGGCCCGACTTGCCCGCGGCCTGGAGGAAGACTTCGCCGCCGGAGCCCGAGGTGCCGCCGTCGGGGCGGGTGAAGACGACGGCCAGGACCACTGCGGCGACGGCCACGAGGGCGATGACCGCGACGCGGGGCGCGGACCTCCACCACGGCCGGGCGGGTCCGTCACCGGGGCCTGGCTCGGCCGGGCCGAGCGGGCCGCTGGGGCCTGAAGGGCCGCCGCCTCCCGGACCTCCGGACTCTGAGCCGCCGCCCGACGGACCCAGGGGGGCGCGGTCACCCGGTGGAGGAGGCTGGGACGGTCCCGAGAGCGGGCCCGAAGGGGGTCCGGTGGGGCGGTCGGAGGACGGGGGTTCGGCGCTCACGAGCTCTTCTTCCCTGCGTAAGGGGTCACGGGATTTCGTATAGTTCACAACTATTTGTCCGTGATGCATCCATTGTGTGTTCCCCTCCCGTATCGCTCGCAAGCTGACGCGGTCGGCCCTCTCGGCAGGCGCCGTGCCGGAGGCCTGCCTAGCGTGGCAGCGTGAGGACGCAATCACGCGCTGAGCAGGCAGTTGCCCGCCATGGCTGGGCCGAGGCCGTCGTGACGGTCCTCGCGGGGGTGATCGTCATGCTCATGGTCGCCGCGCTCGGGCTGTGGGCGGCCGGGGCGACGGATCTGCCCGAGGGCGCGTTTCCACGGGTCGTTCTGGCCACCGTGGTGGCGGCGGTCGGCGGTTCGGTCGAGTTCGCGGGCAACGCCGGAGCCCTCGCCGAGACCCAGGCGAATCTGACAGTGCTCCCCCTGTCGGTGGCCCTCGCCGGAGTGCTGGTCGTCGCCGCCGGGTTCCTGCGGCCGTTGCGGCATCGGGCTGTGGCCGGGGCACCGGAGCTGGCGGGGTGGGCCGCCCGTGTCGCCGTCGTGTGGCTCGTCGCGCTCATCGCGCTCTCGGTGCCGGCCCGGCAGACCTTCGACATCTCGCTCGGGGAGGACGGTCTTGGTGATCTCGGCGACCTGTTCGGGGAGGTCGCGTCGCCCCGGGTGGGGTTCGAGGCCGAGGTTCCGGTGACGGTGTTCTTCGGGCTGCTGTGGCTCGCGGGCGTCATGATTCTGGCGCTGGTGGTGTCGCGGAGGGCGCCGCTTCCGGCGCGGTTGCTGCGGTTCCAGGAGTCGGTGCGGCCTGCCGCGTTCGCGATGGTCGTGTTGCTTCTCGCGTACGTCGTCCTCGGGCTCCTCATCGCTCTGGTTGTGGCGGCGACGCGTGGGCATGCCGTCGAGACCTTTGCCGTGATCCTTCTCGGGCTGCCCAATCTCGTCTGGCTCGTCTTCACCATTGGCCTGGGTGCCTCGTGGGAGGGGCGCGTGGACGGGCCGTTCGGGCTGCCCATGCCACGGTTGCTGGACCTGGTGATGCGTACGCCGGACATCTCGAGGATCGATCTGCGCTCGCTGTCCGAGCACGACGGCAGGGTGTGGTGGCTGGTCGTCGTCAATGCCGTGCTGCTGATCGGCGCCGCGTTCCTGATGGCCGCGCGCTCACCGGCCCGGACGCGTCTTTGGCAGCACGCGGTGCACATGGCGGTGGCGCTTGTGCTCACGGTGCTCGCCGTCTGCCTGGTCGGCAGGATTCACGCGCACTACGGACTGTCGCTCCTCGGCATCAGTGACCTGGGCGGCGGGCTGTCCGGTGATCTCCTGCTGCGGCCTCGGCTGTGGACCGCGCTGGGGTTCGCCGCGCTCTGGGGGCTGGTGACCGGTTTCCTGGGCGGGCTGCTCGCCTGGCGTGTGCACCGGCGGGGCGAGGTGGCCAGTACGCGACCGTGATGTCAGTGCGGCGTACTACGGTACGGGTCCATGATCGAACCCGACTTCCTGCACGCCACTCGCACGGGGTACGACTCCGTAGCCGCCCGTTATGCCGAGGCGTTCGCCGACGGGCTCGAGGACTGGCCTCTCGACCGGGCGATGCTCGCCGCGTTCGCCGAGTTCGTGCGGGCGGACGGCGCCGGGCCGGTCGCGGATCTTGGCTGTGGGCCCGGCCATGTGACGCACTTGCTGCACGCGCTGGGGTTGTCCGCGTTCGGCGTGGACCTGTCGGCGGAGATGATCGCCATCGCCCGTGAGGCGCATCCGGAGCTGCGGTTCGATCAGGGCTCGATGACCGCGCTGCCGCTCGGCGACGGTGAACTCGGCGGGATTCTCGCCCGGTACTCGATCATCCACACGCCGCCGGAGCGCCTGCCGGAGGTGTTCGCCGAGTTCCACCGGGTGCTGGCGCCGGGCGGCCATGTGCTCCTCGCGTTCCAGGCCCTCGACGATCCCTCTCGGCTCGCCGAGGCCTTCGACCACAAGGTGGCGCTCGCCTACCGATGGTCGCCAGGACCCGTCGCCGACCTGCTGCGCGCGAGAGGGCTCGTCGAGGTGGCGCGTCTGGTGCGGGAGCCCCACGAGGACGATGAACGGGGCTTCCATCAGGCCCATCTGCTGGCTCGTAAGGGCGAACCGGCGGCTTTTCGACGGCCGTTGCCCACGAGGCGGAAGAATTCCGTCTGATTCCCCGGCACGGCATGTCATTACGGGGTTAGAGTCGCCTCATGTCCCACAGCGATGCCATAACCCGCGTGTCCCTCAAGAGAATTACCCCCGACGTCTCCGGAGCGATGGGCGCTCTGCATGGTGCCGCCGTTTCCGCGGCGCGCGATGCCAAGGTCGAGCCGGAGCTGCTCGAGCTGCTCAGAATTCGCGCGTCCCAGATCAACGGCTGTGCGTTCTGCCTCGACATGCACACGAAGGACGCCCGCGCGCAGGGCGAGACCGAGCAGCGCATCTACGCGCTGAACGCCTGGCGGGAGACCCCGTTCTTCACCGAACGGGAGCGCGCCGCACTGGCGTTGACGGAGGCAGTGACGCTGGTGCACGACGGGCATGTCCCGGACGCGGTGTACGCGGAGGCTGCCGAGGTCTTCGACGAGGAGCAGATCGCGGCACTGATCTGGGCGGCCACCGTCATCAACGCGTACAACCGCATCGCCATCGCGCAACGTATGGCTCCAGGGTCTTATGAGCCCAAGCAGAGGGCCAACTGAGGCCTTAGAGAAGGGTCCCGGATGTGAATCCGGTCTGAATTCAGAAATGGGTCGAGGGCGCCGGGCGATTTCATTCGTCCGGCGCCTTCTTCGGTTTCGATGTGCTGTCTTTTGTCGCGGGTCGCAGAAGCATCCCCTCGCACGTCGATTTCAGGTGACCGGCAACGGCTCCATGATGTCGTCCAGCCATTTTCTCCATTCCTCTGCCCGCAACGCCGGGCCCGCCTCCAGCGGTCTGCCCTCCCACGCGACCACCGGACGGATCCCGTGCAGGGCGTTCACCAGCCACACCTCGCGGCCCTCCAGTTCCTCCACGGTCCGCTCGCGGTGGGCGAGTTGGATGCCGGTGGCCGCGGCTCGTTCCTGGATGAGCCCGAGCGTGACGCCCGGGAGCAGGGGCAGCCGTGTCGGGGGCGAGCAGAGGGTGTCGTCCTCCCACCACAGGAGGCTGGAGCTCGATCCCTCCAGGACGAGGCCCGAGGGCGCGATGAGTACGGCTTCCTGGGCGCCCTGTCCGGCCGCCCGCTGCCTGACCCGGGCCAGGACGTCGAGGTCGGGGCCCTTGCGGCGGGGCACGGTCCGCGGGTCGAGCTGGCCCGCCGCCCACACCCGTACATCTGGGGCCAGTTCGGGGGCGTGCCGCAGCAGGAGTCTCAACTGCAGGGATCCTCGGACGAGTTCGACGCGCGGAAACCAGGCTCCCGTTCGGGGCAGGGCCGCGGTCATGTCCCGCCAGAACTCGGTGAGTCGTCCGGGCAGTGGGGCGCCGCAGTCGGCGCAGGCGCGCTCGAAGCGTGCCCGGTGCCGCTCGAAGCCGCGCACCAGTCCGTCGCGCAGCAGCCACGAGTCCGCGGCCAGCAGTCGGGTGTCGGCCGCCAGCCCCCGGGTCAGACCACTGCCCGGGTTCCAGGCCAACAGGCCCTCTGCGGTTGCGGGTTGCGTCATAGAGACTCCTCTCATTACCTCTGTCATTGCGTGTCTCCTCAGGGGCCTAGTACTTTCGGCCGGCGCTTGCCGGTGAGCCGTTGCGGGGCCCGTACGGAGCGTGCTCCAGCCAGGCTCCGCACCACGGCAGTACGGGGGCGAGTGCCGCTGCCGCGCGCTGTTTGGCCCGTACGATCCGCCGGCGGGGCCGTAGATGGTCCAGTGCGGTGCCGGCGGCGGCGCTGTTGAACAGGGCCGCCGCGCGCCGGGCCGCGGCGAAGTGGGCGACCGCTTCCGGCACTCCGGTGGCGATGGCCTCCGCTGCCGCCGCCGCGTCGGCGATTCCGCTGTTCATGCCGCGTGCGCCGAACGGCGGGAAGAGGTGCGCCGCCTCGCCGACGAGCAGCACCCGGTGGTGCGGGTCGGTGAAGCCGGCGGCGACCTTGCGCAGGAATCGGTACGTCGACACCCACAGGATCCGGTCGGCGTAGCCCTCCCCCACCACGGCCGGCAGCCAGCCTCGTACGGACTCCTCGGTGCCGTACGCCTCCTGCCGGTCGTCGTCGCGGCACTGGAGGTCGAGCTGGAAGCCACCGGTGAACGGCACGCGCATCACGCTGCGTCCGCCGACGCCCGGATGCTCGTAGTGGAAGACCCGCTCCAGCGGGAGTTCCGCGCCCGGGATGTCGGCGACGTCCACGACGACGTGGAAGCCGTTCGCGTGGCCGCCCTCCAGGGCGATGCCCAGTTCGCGCCGCAGCGCCGAGCGGGCGCCGTCGGCGGCGACGACGTGGCTGCCGGTCCAGGTGCGGCCGTCGTCGTCGGTCAGGGTGACGCCGGTCGGGCCGGTGCGTACGCCCACCACCTCGGCGCCCCACACGAATTCGACTCCGGCATCCTTGCAGGCGGCGAGCAGGAAACGCTCGGTGTCCACCTGGCGCAGGCTGGTGAATGGCGGTGGTCCCGAGGGCGGCGGGAAGGTGCGGGAGTAGACCTCGCGGCCCCGGTACAGGGTGCGCTTGGTCTGCCAGGTGCTTCCGTACGCGGTGATCTCCTCGGCCAGTCCCGGTCGCATCGACTCGAGCAGGTGCAGGGTCTCCCGGTGGACGAACAGGGCGCGGCTGCCCGGCCGTTCGCGGCCCTCGGGGTCGGCTTCCAGGAGGGTGACCGGCAGGTCGCGGGCGCGCAGGGCGAGGGCGGCCGACAGGCCCACGGGTCCCGCGCCCACCACGATGACGGGGCTCATGTGCGGGTGCCCTCGGTCAGCATGCGGGTGATCTCCACCCGCTTCACCTTCCAGGTGGCGGTCATCGGCAGCTCCTCGAAGCGCCACTGCCGGGGTTCCGCCATGGCGGGCAGGTCGTCGGTGGCCTTCCGCCAGCGCTCCATGTCCAGGGGCACGTCGCCGCGGACGCATACGACCGGCACGGGTTCGCGGTCGGCGCCTCGCACGATGACGACCTCGCGCAGCTCCTCCAGTCGGGACATCAGGGTGTCCTCGACCTCCAGGTTGCTGTGCACGGAGTCGATCTGGTCGATCTCACGGTCGATCAGATACAGGGCGCCCAGGCGGCTTTGGTAGCCCATGTCGCCCATCTGCCACCAGTCACCGTCGAGTTGGCGCAGGTACTGCTCCCGGGCACCGAGGTAGGTGAGGATGCGGCCCCTGGTGCGGGCCTCGATCGGTCCGGGTGTTCCGGGCCTGGCCCGCCCGCCGGAGCCGTCGGCGATGCGTACCCGTGTGAAGCCGGGGATGCCGATGCCGACCCGGCGGCCGTCGGCGCGGGCGGCGCTGCGCCGGGTGAACCACTGGAAGGCGACCGGGCCCGTCTCGCTCTGCCCGTACAGCTGGATCAGATACGGCGAGCGGCGCTTGGAGGCGTCCAGCAGCCGCCGCACGGTCCGCGGGTGGATGGCGTCGAAGGTGGAGCCGTACGAGCGGACCCGGGACAGCGGCGCTCCGGGGGCGTCGGCCAACTCCTCCCACAGTACGAAGGTGTTGGGGTGCGTCTCGACGATGCCGGGGCGGTGGCGGGTGAGCAGGGGGCCGACCGAGGCGGGTTCGGGGTGGGTGATGAGCACCAGTGGGCTGCCGAAGTGCAGCAGCACGCCGAGCAGGTGGTAGAAGCGCGAGTGCACGAACGACATGTGCAGTGCCGCGATTTCGCCGCGGGTGGGCCAGCCCATCGCCTTCTGCGGTACGAGCCGGTTCCACATGCTGTTCGGGCAGTGCACGGCGAGCTTGGGGACGCCGGTGGTGCCCGAGCTGTGCGTGATCAGGGAGGGTTCACGGGGGTGGAGCCGTACGGGCGCGGGTGGCTTGCTGCCGGCGTACCGCTCCAGGGGGACGGCTCCGGGTGCGTCGTCCACGGAGAGCGTCTGCCGTACGAGTGTGGGGAGTTCGAGGTCCTTGAGCGGTCCTTCCAGCTTGGCCCGGTCGGTGATCAGCCAGGGCTTGTGGAGGCGTTCGAGGAGTTGTCCGGCCACCGGGCCCGCCAGGGCGGGCGCGAGCAGCGCGGGTACGGCGCCGATCCGGGAGACGGCGCAGGTCAGCAGCATGATGTCGACGTTGTCCGACTTGTGGATGACCACCTCCTCCGACGGCCTGACCCCGGCCTCCCACAGCCGGCCGGACAGCTCGTCGACGAGGTCCGCGAGCACGGTGTAGCTGAGGTAGACCCCGAGGTCGGGGTTGACGTCCAGCGGCCGGTCGAGCGTGACGAAGGCCGCTCCGTGGCGGTCGGCCGCCTGCCGGAACATCGGGCCCAGATAGAAGCCGCGATCGGGGAGCAGGGGCTGCTGCTGTGGCATGCGCCCAATCCTTTCTGCAGTGGTACCTGAGGCCGGGTTCGACGAGTCGGCGCTCATGGTCACCACGCGCCCTGGCGGACGAGGTGGCGGCGGAGTTTTCCGGTAGAGGTGCGGGGCAGGGTGGGGACGAAGCTGACGCTGCGGGGGACCTTGAAGGCGGCGAGGCGGTCACGGGCCAGGGCGATGAGTTCGGCTTCGAGGCCGGCCGGGATCGGGGTGACGGGGACGACGAAGGCGCGTAACCGGTTGGCGCCGCTGCGGTCGGTGACGGCGGCGACGGCGATCTCCTTCACCGCGTGGTGGGTGCGCAGTACGGCCTCCACCTCCAGCGGGGAGACGGTGATGCCGCCGACCATCTCCATGTCGTCCGCGCGGCCCAAGTGCCGGATCGTGCCGTCGGGTTCGCGGCGCGCCCGGTCCCTCGTGGCGAGCCAGCCGCCCACCAGGGTGCGTTCGGTCTCCTCGGGCCGGTTCAGATAGCCGGGCGTCAACGTCGGTCCGCGGACCCACAGTTCGCCCGCTGTGCCGTCGGACACCGGGCGTCCGGCGCTGTCGCGCACCTCGACCTCGAAGCCGGGTACGGGGCGACCGACGGTGCCCGGGTGGTTGTGCTGGAAGCTGTTGGCGCAGAAGGCGTGTCCGGCCTCGGTGGAGCCGATCTGTTCCAGCACGGGTGCGCCGAGGAGTGCGGTGATCTGTTCACCGAGCCCGGCGGGCATGCCTTCACCGGCCGAGATGGCTGCGCGTACGGAGGCGAAGCAGGCGGTGTGGCCGCCTGCCCGGTCGGCCACGAGGGCGGCATACGCCGACGGCACGGAGTAGAGCATGGTCACCCGGTGCCGTACGACGATCTCGTCGATGGCCGCGGGGGTCGGGCGCCGGTCCACCAGTACGGCGGAGGAGCCGGAGAACAGCGGGAAGGCGAAGGTGTTGCCGAAGCCGTAGGCGAAGAACAGCTTCGACACCGACAGGGTGACGTCCTCCGGGGTGATCTTCAGCAATCGCCGGCCGATCAGGTCGTGGTAGGTCTTCGGGTCGCCGTGGCAGTGCACAACTCCCTTGGGGCTGCCGGTGGTTCCGGAGGTGTACTGGATGTAGAGCGGGCTGTGCGTGTCGACCGGGTGGGCCTCGGCGGTCGGCTCGGCGGTCCGGGTGAGCGCGACCAGCTGGTCGGCGCCGAGGCGGGCGCGGTCCGCGAACCTGTCCTCGAGGCCGGGGCCGGTCACGCACAGCGCGGCGCGGGTGTCCTCGGCCATGAACTCGTGCTCGGGGGCGGTGAGTTCGGGGTTGACGAGCACCGCGACGGCTCCGAGCCGGGCGGTGGCGAGGAAGGCCGTCACCCAGGCGACGGAGTCGGGCAGCGCGATCAGCACCCGGTCGCCGGGACCCACGCCGTGGTCGGCGAGCACGGTGGCCGCGCGGGCCGCGAGGTCGTGCACCTCGCCGTGGGTCCAGGACTGGTGGCCCTGGTGGAACGCGGTCCGCCCGGTCCAGTCGCGCCGCTCGGCGAGCGCGGCCAGGTGGGCGGCGAGGTTTCCGGGGGCGCCCGCGTCGGTGAAGGTCCGCGTGGCCTGAAGGGTCGTCAGGCTGGGCGTGGACTGCGCGGTCGGCCGGTCTGTGTGTGTGGTGGTCATCGGGTCGGCTCCTCGGCGGTGGCGGGGACAGCGGTGTGCTCCTGGTGGACGGCCCGCATCTGTGCCGCGGTCTTCAGCAGCATTTCGTCGTACTCCGCGGCCGGATCGGAGTCGAGGACGATCGCGCCGCCGGCCCCCAGGTGCATCAGGCCGTCGGTGAACACGGCGGTGCGGATGACGATGCTCAGGTCCGCGCCGCCGCCGCACCCCAGGTAGCCGAGGGCGCCGGAGTACACGCCGCGGGCCTCGGTCTCGAGGGAGTCGATGATCTCCATGGTGCGCATCTTGGGCGCGCCGGTCATGGAGCCGCCGGGGAAGCAGGCGCGTACGCAGTCCACCGCGTCCGTGCCCTCGCGCAGCCGTCCCTCGACGGTGGAGACGAGTTGGTGGACGGTGGCGTACGTCTCGGTGGCCATGAGTCGGGAGACCCGAACCGAGCCGGTTTCGCAGACCCTGCCCAGGTCGTTGCGGAGCAGGTCGACGATCATCAGGTTCTCGGCGCGGGTCTTGGGGTCCGCGGCCAGGTCGTCCCGTAGCCGGGCGTCCTCGTCCGGGGTGCCGCCGCGGGGTGCGGTGCCCTTGATGGGCTTGGCCTCGGCGATGCCGTCCGGGGTGATCCGCAGGAAGCGCTCGGGGGACGAGCCGGCCACGTCGAGGTCGCCGAACCTCAGGAAGGCCGCGTAGGGCGCGGGGTTGACGCGCCGGAGCACCCGGTAGAAGTCGTACGGGTCGGGCGGTGCGGGTAACCGGGCGGCGTTGGTCAGGCAGATCTCGTAGCTGGTGCCTGCCCTGAGTTCCCGCTGGCAGGCCTCGATGTCCGCGAGGTAGGTCGCCCGGTCGCGGACCAGCCAGGGTTCTGCGGCTTCGAGGTCCGGCTCGGAGGTGACGGGCAGCGGCGGCTTGTCCGTGGAGACGAAGCTGAGCTGGGCCATCGCGCTGTCGAGCCAGTCGGTGGCTTCGCGGGTGGCCTGCGGGGTGGCCTCGGCCAGGCAGACAGCGTAGGTGAAGCCCTCCTCGTGGTCGACGGCGATCAGCCGGTCGGCGAACAGCCAGCAGGAGTCGGGGGTTTCGGCCCGGTGGCGGTTCTCCGATCCGCAGTCGGCCTTCAACTCGTAGCCGAAGTAGCCGACATAGCCGCCGGTGAAGTCGAAGGGCAGTCCTGTGCCGTCGACATGACGGGTCGCCAGCTGCCGCTTCAGATAGTCGAAGACGGAGGAGCGGACCTTGCGCAGGGGCCGTCCGGGTCGCTCGACTTCGCAGAGGCCGGTGTCGACGTCGTAGCGGACGAACTCGGCGAGCGGGCCCCTGCCGTCCCCGAAGAACGAGAAACGCGACTGCCCCTCCTCGACACGGGAGCTGTCCAGCCAGAACGCCCGCGGGGCGTCGGCGCACATCCGGGTGAAGGCGGCTTCGGTGTCCACGGCGGTGGCGATGCGGCGGGTGTGCAGCCGGTGGGCGGGGCGCGGGGCGCGTCGGGGGCGGGGGATCGCCGCCGCGGCCGGGGTGACCGCGGTGTTCTTCGTACGCGGCCTGTGGTCCCGTTCCGCGGTGAGGTTGCGGAAGTTCACCAGCATGCGGTGGCCGTAGTCGGTGAGTACGGACTCGGGGTGGAACTGCACGCCCCACAGGGGCCGGGTGCGGTGCCGCAGCCCCATCAGTACGCCGTCCTCGGACCATGCGGTGGCTTCCAGGGTCTCGGGCAGCGGCTCGCGCACGGACAGCGAGTGGTAGCGGACCACGGTGAACTGCTGCGGCAGCCCCTGGAACAGGTCCTCGCCGTCGTGCCGGATCGTGGAGAGGTGGCCGTGCCGGGGCTCGGGGGCGGCCTCGACCAGTCCCCGCTCCCCCAGTGCGATGCCCTGATGGCCCAGGCAGACGCCCAGTACGGGGATTTCCGCCTCGGCGAGGATCCGGGCGGCGATGCCGAAGTCACGCGATTCGGCGGGGTGTCCCGGGCCCGGCGACACCACCACATTGTCGAATTCCCCTAGATCCGGGATTTCGCCGGCCGGGGTGTCATTGAGGATCACCACCGGCTCCTCGCCGTTGACCTCGGCGATCAGCTGGAACAGGTTGTACGTGTACGAGTCGTAATTGTCGATGAGCAGGGTCTTCACCCGCCCACCTCCTTTGTCGTTCACGAGCCTATGCGGCCCGACGTTTGTGCCGCCCGCGGAGCATCGTCTGAATCGGCGGGTACAGCCATTTCTTGAAGAAACGCTGCAGCCGTGGCATGAGAATCCAGGTGACGATGGCCGTCACGCAGAGACACAGCAGCAGAGTGCGGAGCAATGGGTTGAGGTCGCCGATATAGGGCAGCACGAGGAGATTGAATAAGAGCACCGGCGGAAAGACCGCGCTCATATTGATCAGCCACAGCTTCCATTTCGGTGGCGGTCGCGGGGTGGCCGGCGTGGCGGCCTGGGCTTCGAACCATGCTCTGGAGCCCTGCACGCTGCGGCGTCCGGTCTCCCGTGCGAGTCCCTCCGCCTGGGCAGCCCACTGAGCCCGGGTGGGCGAGTTCTCCCAGGTCCGGGCCGAATCCTCGCTGTCAAAGCGGTAGACCACATGCCAATCAGCCTCTCCGTCGACGAGCACGCCACCCCCGAGAAAGCCCGGCTCACGCGCACACGCGCGCAGCGCTGCCCACCCCCAGCGATGGAAGGCGGACTCACAGCCCGGCACCACGTGATACGCCACGGTGACGGTAACGGGATTCCTGGTCACTCCTCCGGGTACGGAAAGAAACCCCGGCACGCTCAAATCTTCAACGAGGTTTTTCAAGCTGTCCGATACGCACGCTTAAGTCACTCTTTCGCGCACCTTGACAGCATTTGCCGACGGGTACCCCGGGGTAACGATTACGGAATTCTGACGGTTCCCTTGAGAGCGCTTGCACGGCGAGCCGAAAAATGGGCACGATCGCTATTCTGCCTACCGCTGCTTACCGAAAACAGCGGCCACGCAAACCATTACCCGTGGAATACCGGCAGGGCCCAGTGCGGCGGTTCAGGGGGCAGACCCGGATTCTCCATCGCTCCGACCCCGGCCACCCGGAGATCCACCTGAGTCGGCGGGTGACCTGTCGGTGTGGTCCCGGTCGCCGCCGCCCGCAGCGCGGCGACAAAAGCACGACAGGATTCGTAACGATCCTCCGGGCTTTTCGCGAGCGCCTTCGCCAGTACACCGTCGACGGGGGCGGCGATATCGGGGCGCGACTCGGTCAGGCGGGACGGCTCGTCGAACTGGTGCGCCCACAGCAGGGCCATGTCGTCGTCGCGTTGGAAGGGCGGTTTGCCGGACAGGGTTTCGTGGGTGACGCAGGCGAGGCTGTAAACGTCGCAGCGTCCGTCGACGGGGCGGCCGGAGATCTGCTCGGGGGCCACATAGTCGAGTGTGCCGACGAACTGACCGACCGTCGTGAATCCGGTCAGCGACAGCGACTTCTTCGTGAGGCCGAAGTCGGTGAGGTAGACGTGCTCCGGGTGATCGCTGTCGGTGCCCTGGGCGACCAGGATGTTGCCGGGCTTGACGTCCCGGTGGACCAGACCGTGGTCGTGCGCGGCGTCCAGCGCGGACGCCACCTGACCGATGATCCGCGCGGCCACTTCGACGGGCAACGGACCGTCCCGGTCCAGCAGATGACGCAGGTCGCGACCGGAGACGTACCGCATCGCGATGTACAGCACGCCGTCGGTCTCGCCCGCCTCGAAGATCGGCACGATGTGAGGGTGGTCGATGGCGGCGGCCACCCGGGACTCGTGCGTGAAGCGCTGCCGAAAGGTGTCGTTACGGGCGAGCTCGGGCCCGAGCAGCTTGAGCGCCACGGTCCGCTCCAGCCGCAGATCCTTGGCCCGGTACACCACGGCCATCCCACCGCGCCCGATCTCACACTCGATCCGGTACCCCGCAATCTGCCGGCCGATCAGCTCGGAGGGACGCCCCGAGTAGGGGTTCGCGTCGGGCGACATCAGGGTTCACCGTCGCTCGTGACGATGCGGGTGGGGGCGTGACGGGGGTCTCCGATGGCTTGGGTCGCGTCCGGGTCTGCGGCTTCTGGGGACGCTTTGCGGTCGACCACGGCTTGGGGCGCCTCGGGGTCGTCCACGACTCGGGTCTCCTCCCGGTCGCCCACGACTCGGGTGTCCTCCCGATCCGGCACGAGCTGCGTCGGCTCGGGGGCGTCCACGACCCGCGTGGGTTCCGGTCCGGCGACACCGTCGGTGGCGTCCACGACCTGCGTCGGCTCTGCCGTAGCAGCGCCGCTGGCATCTGCGACGACCCGCGTCGGATCCCCATCGGACCCCACACCGGCCTCCCCCACGCCAGGGGTCTGCTCCACCCCAGACGCGCGGGCGTCCACCACCCGCGTCGGCTCAGGGGCGTCCACGACCCGCGTGGGTTCCGGTCCAGCGACACCGTCGGTGGCGTCCACGACCTGCGTCGGCTCTGCCGTAGCAGCGCCGTTGGCATCTGCGACGACCCGCGTCGGATCCCCATCGGACCCCACACCGGCCTCCCCCACGCCAGGGGTCTGCTCCACCCCAGACGCGCGGGCGTCCACCACCCGCGTCGGCTCAGGGGCGTCCACGACCCACGTGGGTTCCGGTCCAGCGACACCGTCGGTGGCGTCCACGACCTGCGTCGGCTCTGCCGTAGCAGCGCCGTTGGCATCTGCGACGACCCGCGTCGGATCCCCATCGGACCCCACACCGGCCTCCCCCACGCCAGGGGTCTGCTCCACCCCAGACGCGCGGGCGTCCACCACCCGCGTCGGCTCAGGGGCGTCCACGACCCACGTGGGTTCCGGTCCGGCGACACCGTCGGTGGCGTCCACGACCTGCGTCGGCTCTGCCGTAGCAGCGCCGTTGGCATCTGCGACGACCCGCGTCGGATCCCCATCGGACCCCACACCGGCCTCCCCCACGCCACGGGGCGGCTTCGCCCCGGACGCGCCGCGCGCGTCCACCACCCGCGTCGGCTCCGCCGCCCCCGAGGCGGGCCGCTCCGGCCCGGCCGGGGGAAGCGACTCCCGCCCGGCCGAGGCACCCGGCTCCCCCCGTTCCGTCGCCGGAGGCGCCGGTGTCGCGTACGTCGTCAAGTGCGTGCCGTCGCAATAGACCCAGCGCTCGTGTTCCGCCTCGTACAGCCATACGGACTCGCCGTCGGCCACGATTCCGATCCGTAGGCCCTGTGTGCGGGCGTGGAAGGTCTCTCCGTTGAGGCGGCCCGCGGTCAGGTCCTCGACCGCTTGGCGGTAGCGGCCGACAGCCTGTTCCACGCGCGTGAGCAGTGGGCGTGGGTCCGCTGTGCGGGCGAGTGGGTGGGCGGCGGCGGGCGGTTCCTGGGGTACCGCGATCAGGAGGCGGCCGTCGACCCATGCCGACCAGCCGTTGGCGCAGACGATGTGGCCCCAGTCGCCGCGCCGGTCGACGAGGCGGACCGGGAGCAGCGCGTCGAGTGGCACGGTGGGGCGGGCGGGGTCGGGGGCATCCCAGGCCGGCATGCCGTCTCGAGGGACGACGTGCGTGGGGTGGAAGCCGGGAGTCGTCATCGCGCCTACTTCCGCATGACCTCGGGTTCGTGCCGCCTGAGCAGCCGGGCGACCAGGTATGCGAAGACCAGCGACAGAGCGACGAGCATGCCCACGTCGAGCAGCCATACGTGCGTCTCGTGCCGGAACAGGGGGTCGGAGGTCAGGTCGCCCGGGGAGAGCCGGGCCAGTTCGACGGTGCCCGCCATCGCGCCCAGCGCCCACCGCGACGGCACCAGCCACGCCAACTGTTCGATCCCGGGCACCCCGTCCAGTTTCAGCAGCGCACCGCAGAACACGACCTGCACGATGGCCAGGAGCACGAGCAGGGGCATCGTCACCTCCTCCTTGCGCACCAGCGCGGAAACGAGGAGGCCGAGCATCATCGCCGTGAACGCGAGCAGCGCGACGGCGACCGTGATCTCGGCGAGGGGCGGCATGAGGACTCCTTCGCCGCCCGGCGCGTTCAGATCGACGCCCAACAGTGCCACCAAGGTCAGTACGACGGCCTGCAGGACGGTGATCGTGCCGAGGACGACGACCTTGGACATCAGATACGCCGATCTGGACAGGCCGACGGCGCGCTCGCGCTGGTAGATCACGCGTTCCTTCACCAGCTCCCGTACCGCGTTGGCCGCGCCCGTCAGGACTCCGCCCACACACAGGATGAGCAGCGTGTTCAGCACGGACTCCCGGTCGAGCCGGCTTCCGGCGAGCGCCCGGGCCATCGCGCCCATCACGAACGGCAGCGCGATCATGATGGCGAGGAAGGTCCGGTCGGCGGACAGCGCGGCCGCGTACCGGCGCACCAGCGTGCGCACCTGCGCGCCCCAGCTCTGCGCCTTCGGCGGCGGCCCGACGACCTGACCGCGGGCGCGCACCGGACGATGCGGCTGCGCGCTGGAGTGGGTGATGTACCGCCGCTGGAACGGCGACGCCCGGTAGTCCCGCGCCCAGTCCCGGTCACGATCCCGCTCGAAGGCCTCGAATGCCTCGGGCCAGTGCTCGAAGCCGAAGAAGGCGAGGGCGTCATCGGGCGGCCCGTAGTAGGCGATCCGGCCGCCGGGTGCGAGCACGAGGAGCCGGTCGCAGACGTCGAGGCTGAGGACGCTGTGCGTGACGACGATGACGGTGCGCCCGTCGTCGGCGAGGCCGCGCAGCATGTGCATCACAGAGCGGTCCATGCCCGGGTCGAGCCCGGACGTCGGTTCGTCGAGGAACAGCAGCGACGGCTTGGTCAGCAGTTCCAGGGCGACGCTGACGCGCTTGCGCTGGCCGCCCGAGAGGCTGTGGATGCTCTGCCCGGCGCGCTGCTCGAGGCCCAGCTCACGGATCACCTCGTCGACCCGTTCGCGGCGTTCGGCCTTCGCAGTGTCCTGCGGGAACCGCAGTTCGGCGGCGTATCCGAGGGCTCGGTGCACGGTCAGCTGGGCGTGCAGGATGTCGTCCTGCGGTACGAGGCCGATGCGCTGGCGCAGCTCGGCGTAGTCGCGGTACAAGTCGCGGCCGTCGTACAGCACCGTGCCCTTGTCGGCGGGGCGCTGCCCGGTCAGCGCGTTCAGCAGCGTGGACTTGCCCGCGCCGCTGGGACCGACGACCGCGAGCAGGCACTTCTCGCCGACAGGGAAGGACACCTGGTCCAGAAGCGTCTTACGGCCACGGTCCACGGCGACCGTCAGATCCTGTACGTCGAGCGAAACCTCACCGGTGTCGACGTACTCCTGCAACTGGTCGCCGACCAAGCAGAACGCCGAGTGGCCGATCCCCACGATGTCGCCCTCGGAGATCAGGGCCCGTGCCACGGGCTGCCCGTTGAGGAACGTTCCATTGTGGCTGCCGACGTCGACGATCTCGTACGTACCGTCCGCGTGGGCGCGCAGTTCCGCGTGCCGTCGGGAGACCACCAGGTCGTCGACGACCAGGTCGTTGTCGCCGCCGCGGCCGATGCGGACGGTACGGGAGGGCAGCGGGCGTACGGTCGTGGGCTGCCGGAAGGTGCCGGTCGCGGCGGGCACGGAGACGGCGGACGGGCGCTCGGCGGGCTCGGCGGCTGGCGGGGGCCTGCTGGTGAGTACGGCGCGCGGGCCGTCGGCGGGGTGGCCGAAGCGCAGAACACTCCCGGCGCCGACGTCCCACGCGTGGACCCGGCGGCCGTCGGCGTATGTGCCGTTCGTGCTGTTCTCGTCCTCGAGCTTCCAGTGACCGTCCTCGGGCCGCAGCACCGCGTGATGCCAGGACACCCGGGCATCGTCGATGACGATGTCGCTCAGTGGGTCACGCCCGACGTGATAGGCCCGGCTCGGGGTCATCACCATGGAGCCCGTCTCGGTCTCGAGGACGAGCTCGGGCGCAGTGAACCGCTCTCCCATGCCCGGATTCTATCGATTCGCTCATATATGCGCCTGATCGGAGACGGCCCCCGGGCCGCGGGCCGAGGTCACACGACCAGGCAAGGCGACCAGGCAGGACGGCCAGGCAGACCGAGGTCAGGCGGCAGGAACGGTCAACAGGGGAATCGTCCGCTGCATCCGCAGCGCGTCCACCGACTCGGCCAGCAACTCGTACTCGGTGGTGTCGTCCCGCGTGGCGATGCGGACCAACTGCCCGGCGGCCAACAACTCAGCGGCTAAGTCCTGTTGGGCCATGTCACCGCACCAGAAACGCAGCATGCCGGGCACATCGGGCGTCGTGTCCGCGACCGGCGCGACCGAGTTCGGCGGGTAGTACGGGGCCTCGGGATCCGGATCGAGCCGCTCGGCGATCCAGGAGGCCCGGTCCCGTAACCACCACATCGCTAACGCCAGGGTGGGCGCCCGATAGGTTCCCAGGGGTACGCCCACCCGGCGCCCGCCGCATATTCCGTACGCCGTGACATGGCAAAGGAACTCGTCGTGCACGATCTCTCCCCCGTTGCCCGGCCTGCCGCCGGTTCCGGCCTCTCTTTCCTTGCGTTGTGCGGGTTGTGCACGATGGGGCTGATCGGCCTGTGGCCGAAGGAGCTCAGGGTGCGAGTACTCGGGATGCGAGTGCTCGCGCGATGCGGGTACTCAGAGTCCGAGTACTCCGTGTACTCAGAGTTTCAGTATCGTCACTCCTGACCCTCTGTCACTACGCCATTTCAGCCAGTCTCTTGGCATATTCAAGGCGCACATTGGCTTGAACGCTGCGGAATCGCCTCACGAGTTGACAATGGCGTCGATTCTGACCAACTCGTCCTCGGCGAATTCGAGATTACGGGTCGCCGTCACGCTGTCCTCGAGCTGCTGAGGGCTGCTCGCGCCGACGAGCGCGGACGTGACGCGGCCGCCGCGCAGCACCCACGCCAGCGCCATCTGGGCCAGGGTCTGGCCGCGCGACTTGGCGATCTCGTCGAGGGCACGCAGTTGCTGTACGAGGTCCTCGGTGACCGTGTCGGCGTTCAGGAAGGGGCTGTCGCTCGCGGCTCGCGAGTCCTCCGGGATGCCGTTGAGGTAGCGGCCGGTGAGCAGGCCCTGCTCCAGCGGCGAGTAGGCGATCGACCCAACCTGCAACTCGTCGAGCGCGTCCAGCAGTCCGTCCTCCGGACGCCGGTCGAGCATCGAGTAGCGCGGCTGGTGGATCAGCAGCGGGGTGCCCAACTCGCCCAGGATGCGGGCGGCTTCACGCGTCTGCTCCGGCGAGTAGTTGGACACGCCGACGTACAGCGCCTTGCCCTGCTGGACCGCCGAGTGCAGCGCCCCCATCGTCTCCTCCAGGGGAGTGTCCGGGTCGGGGCGGTGCGAGTAGAAGATGTCCACGTAGTCGAGACCCATCCGGTCCAGGCTCTGGTCGAGCGAGGACAGCAGGTACTTGCGCGAGCCCCACTCCCCGTACGGGCCCGGCCACATCAGATAGCCGGCCTTCGTGGAGATGACGAGCTCGTCGCGGTACGGCGCGAAGTCCGCCGTCAGCGCCTCACCGAGTGCCGACTCCGCGGCGCCGGGCGGCGGACCGTAGTTGTTGGCCAGGTCGAAGTGGGTGACGCCCAGGTCGAAGGCGCGGCGCAGGATCTGCCGTTGGGTGTCGACCGGCCGGTCCGGGCCGAAGTTGTGCCACAGGCCGAGCGACAGCGCGGGCAGTTTCAGACCGCTGCGTCCGGTGCGCCGGTAGGGCATGTCCGTGTAGCGGTCGGGGTGTGCGGTGTACACGCGTACTCCATTGGGCCGGGAAGGAAGGAAAAGGGCAAAGACGGCTCTACTCTCGCGCGGGCACCGAGCAGTGGTCCAACAGAAGAATCGGATGGAATTCAGCGGATACGCTTCTCAATCATGGAACTGCGCCACCTACAGCATTTCGTCGCCGTCGCCGAGGACCAGCATTTCACCCGTGCCGCGGAGCGGCTGATGGTGTCGCAGTCGGGCCTGTCCGCCTCGATCCGCGCCCTGGAACGTGAGCTGCGGGCCCCGCTGTTCGTCCGCACCACCCGCCGCGTCACGCTCACGGAGGCCGGTCGCGCCCTGCTGACCGAGGCCGAGCGGATCCTCGCCCAGGTCAGGGCGGCCCGGGACGCCGTGGCCGCCGTACAGGGCGTGCTCCGCGGCACCCTCTCCCTGGGCACCGAACAGTGCATCGCCGGAGTGTGCGTGGCCCCGCTGCTCGCCGCGTTCCGGCGGCGCCACCCCGATGTCGAGATACGGCTGCGGCAGGCGGGGTCCGGCGCGCTGGCCGAGGAGGTCGCGGCCGGCCGCCTCGACCTGGCCTTCGCGGTGACTACGCAGGCCGACACCGACCAGCTCCGCTGTCTGCCCCTGACCAGCGAGCCGATGACCGTGCTGTGTCATCCCGCGCACCGACTGGCGGAGGGCGGCGCGGTCACGCCTCAGGAACTGGGCGGCGAGGACTTCGTCGACTTCCACCCCGACTGGGGCCCCCGGCGCACCACGGACTCGGCCTTCGCGGCAGCGGGCGTGCACCGCACGGTCGCCCTCGAGGTCA